>CAYZDT010000056.1:2134-4172 GCA_964477415.1 uncultured Candidatus Saccharibacteria bacterium
GTAGAGCTGATCGCCCACGTACACGCATTCTTCTTTCTTCCATCCCATGCGTTCAATCAGGCGCTCAATGTTCGAGCCCTTATGCGCGCCTTTCTTAAAATAATCCAGAGTCGTCGTACCCGCGACTTTTACCTCCGCATGCTCGGAAACAAACGGACGTTCTTCGAGCATATTTTTCCTTCGTGCGCCTCCGGGATCGAATTTCTCTTTTACCGATATGTCCGCATGATGCCCCAAGAGGCTGAAGGAAATTTGGCTCCCGCGGTCTTCAATCAAATCCGCGCCGTCCCGTACCTCGGGGATACGCGGCAGAGAGGCTATGTGAGCGTAGATATCCGCTTTTGCTTCGTTCGAGAGTACGTCATTCCATAATTCTTCTCCCGACTGCGCGTTCACAGTGTGATTGCCGTTCTGCCCCATGTAGTAGGAACCCGCGCCGACCTGAGTCGCCATGGTGTCCTGCCCCGAAATGACGATAACGTGCCTTCCTGAAGCAATAAGGGCTAAAAGTGCATCCTTCATTTCTGCTGTCGCGGGCGTGCGAGAACGCGTAACGGTGCCGTCCATATCGAAAAAAATATGCCGGTATGCAGGCGGGTTCATGCTGAAACTATAGCAAATCGAATCCTAGTCGCAGCGGGGATTCGGGCGCGGTATGCCCGTCGTGCTGCATTCTGCTTCCCTCATTATGCGGGCGATTCTTTCGCTTGAGGCGCGTTCTGAGACGAAATCAGCTGTCGCCTTTCCTGCGTAATACACGCCTACTCCCACGCCATAGAGGCCTATCGCCGTGCCGATCGCCATAAGAAGATATCCGCCGCGCTTGGTGCCGCGCCGCGGCCTCCACGGACGTTCGGGATGGTATGACGACCCGTCAAAACCCATACTGTTTTTTATTGAACCACGTTTTTGGGTTTAGTCGAATGCTTTCATATATGAAAGCATTCGCAGCCGAATGAAATCGATTCGGAAGAGCGGAAGCTCAGAAATACTTTTTATCTTTTAGTTTCTCGGGGAGGTACGATTCTGAGTCGTATTTCTCGTATCCTTTTCCGTACTCCATGTCTTTCATCAGCTTCGTCACCGCGTTTCGTATTTTTAACGGAATCGGCACATTGCCGTACTTCCGCACGTCTTCCTGCGCCTCTCTCAACGCGTCATACGCCGTGCGGTCTTTTTGGGCCTTCGAAAGATACGCGACCCCGTGAGCAAGATTTATCGCCGCTTCCGGCATGCCGATCGATTGAACGGCCTCAAACACCGCATTCGCGACTACAAGCGCGGTCGGCTGGGCGAGTCCGATATCTTCAGAAGCGAATATCACCATACGGCGGGCAATGAAAACGGGGTCTTCACCGCCTTCGAGCATACGTGCAAGGTAATACATCGCCGCGTCAGGCTGCGAAGCGCGCATGCTTTTTATAAATGCGGAAATGGTGTCATAGTGCTCTTCGCCTTTCTTATCGTAGCGCATGCGCCCGGACTGCAGCGACTCCGCTAACGTTTCGACGGTTACTTTTTTATACAGATTCTCCGCGTTTTCTATGACAGTAATCGCCGCACGGGCGTCGCCGTTTGCGTATTGTATGACCCAGTCCGCAGCGTCTTCGCCTATTTCTACGCCGGTGCGTTTTATAATTGCGCGCATTTCCTCTTCCGTGTGCGGCTTCAAAACGAACACGCGGCACCGCGAAAGAAGCGCCGATATGACCTCGAATGAAGGATTCTCGGTCGTCGCGCCGATAAGGGTTATCTGACCGCTTTCAACGAACGGCAATAGATAATCCTGCTGCGCCTTATTAAAACGGTGAATTTCGTCCAAGAAGAGCACTCTCGGCTTTCCGTTCGAGTCGGCGTCCGCCACCGCTTTTATGTCGGCCTTACCCGCTGCAACGGCGGACAATTCGTAATACTCCGCATCAAGTGCATCCGCATAAATCCGCGCCAGTGTTGTTTTCCCGACTCCCGGCGACCCCCAAAAAATAAAAGAGAAGATATGTTTCTTCTCAATAGCCACGCGTAAGGGTTTCCCTTCGCC
>CAYZDT010000057.1:0-4107 GCA_964477415.1 uncultured Candidatus Saccharibacteria bacterium
CGCGCGCGCAGCACGATTTAAGATTATTACCCCGCTTATAGAAAAAAGCGACGAAAGAATATCTAGGGCTGCTAAAATCAGGGCCGACCTAGAGCGACAAGACTTGTCTCCCAAACGCAGAAAAAGACTTCTGGCAGAGCTTGAACAGCTGTTTAGGTACTAATTTTTACGCAATTAGCGGTGCGGGCATCCGGCCCAGCAGCACGGGCGGCGCATGCCGCCTTTCATTTTTGAAATCGCCTTTTCAATTCTGATTCCCCTCGTCTCGGCTTTTTTACCGGAAGTTACCCAACAAATCCATTCGTTCTTAGCGAGTGGCGTAATGTCGTCCCACAGCGCGCGCACTTTCGGCACCGAAGAAATTGCTTTCTTAAAATCCGAAGGCAGCGTATGCATGCCTATAGTTTACGTCTTTTTATGAATGTTTCGGGTCGCCCCATTTCACTCCGAGGCGGGCGGATTCAGCCATTGCGGACGCGAGATCAATATTGAGCCGCTTGATACGTTTTGGATTTGTGGCGGTCTCTAGTTTCTCCCGCAGTCGCTCTACTTCCCTTTTCGCCCTCGCCTGCTGGTCGTAGACAGAATCACGGGCGGCGCTGAAATTCATTCGTTCGCGTCCGACCTGCCGGTGATGCCTGTGTGAATGCATACGCTTAGCGTTTCTTGTGCGTAAGCATGCGGAGCCTGTCTTTTGCCAAATTGCGTGCGGTAATGAACAGATCGCCAGGCACCAGCCCCTGATTTCTATCGACGCGCTCTACGGCTTTTTTGCCCCCGTCCCATGCAAAAATAAGTTTCCTTGTCACGCCGTCAGGGCAAACAACGGCAATTTCACAACACCATCCGTACGTCCGGTCTTCAAAGATATCGGGGGCGCCGATAGATGCTTTTTCGTGGATGCGTTTCGAGGCCGTCACGGCATTCCTGCCGTACCCTCTCCATCTTGCCTCTCTAAGCTCGTGCGCCATGCTATCTATCGTCAAAAACAGGCAGAGGCTCTATTCTCGGCTCCAAAGTCAGCGCGCCGGGTGACGTGGTTCTGCTGTAATCATCCCAGTTTCCTGCTGCGTCTTCCGGAATAAATATGCGTATCTTTCCGTCATCATTTATTTTCAATATCTGACACCCTTTCGCGACAGGATTGCGGCCGATATACAATTTAGACTCTCGCGTACCGCCGTATTTCCAACTCACCATTGCACCTTCAACGAGGCCTTTTGAGACGATAAGCGCCTTACGGGTAGCAACTGCTTTTTCGGCTTTGGATGCCTCAGCCATTTCTCAAGCGTACTCCTCCCCTTTTTACTCTGCAAGTTTCCGTTTTTCCTCCTGTTCCGCTACAAATTGCGCGGCCCCCGCAAGCGTAATTTGCCCTTCTCTTTCGACGGCCTTTGCGCGTCTGTTCATGTTTTCAATAGACGCAAACACCCTGCCCATGCGGATAAGGTGGCTCAATTCAGGGCTAAAGTCGCGTTTTTCGGCCGACATAATGCAGTGAATATACCCGCCTCGGCCCCTCAATACAAGCGGTACAATAGAGAGGTTAAAACTTAATTGTATTTTTTATGATGCATTCTCCTCAAATGGCGGGGTGGACGACGCTCCTCGGGCGCGTCGCGCTTGCGGCTATATTTATCATTATCGGCTGGGGCAAGATTATGGGCTTTGCCGGCACCGTCGGCTACATCGCTTCGGTCGGCTTGCCGATGCCGGAAGTGCTTGCTGTTCTTGCCATAATCTTCGAATTCGGCGGCGGCGTGCTCTTGCTTCTCGGCTGGCAGACCCGCTGGGCGGCTAAAGCGCTTGCGGTATTCGTTATCGCAGCGACTGCGGCATTCCACACGAACCTCGCGGACCAGATGCAGATGATTATGTTCCTTAAGAACGTATCAATCGTCGGCGGTCTCTTGTTCGTCATGGCGTACGGCGCAGGCGCATATTCCTTGGACGAGAAAATGGCGAAGAAAGCCGCGTAAACGCGCGAGCAATATTCGCTTTTAAAAACCGCCCACTCGGGCGGTTTTTTATAGACCGATAGTGCTGCCGACCGGCGGACCGTCTTTCAGAGGACTTTCTATAACTTCCTCTCCGGACGCTGCATTCTCCTCCTCTCTTTGCGCGGCAAGAATGAGTGCATACGCCATGCCGCGCGCAACGTCGGTAACCGCGGGGGTTTCGCTTAAAAATTTTGCTACCCCTTCTTTTCCTTTGTCAGCCATTTTAAAACAGTACTCCTATTCTCTTTTTTAGCAAGAAAACGAGACCATAAAATGCTGCTTGCGCAAGTATGCGGAGAGGAGTACCGTTATTGGGTATGAACAATCGCAGGATACTGGCCCTTGCGGCCGTCCTTGCGGCGGTCGGCACTCCCCTTTTTAACGTTGCCTACGCGAACGCGGTTCCCCACGCGCCGGATTCGACGGTGCTCGCGGCGTACCACGACCATATCGAAGACCACGCTGAGCATGGCTCGCACGACCACACCGAATCGGAGGAGCGAACCGCGAAAGGCGGCATGAACGCGTACGGCAAACGTACTGCGCTCTCAGACGTTGGACCGGTTTTTACCGAGTGCATCGTGCGCACCAATTCATATCTGCCTGCCCCTTTTACGGAACAGTTTTTTGCGCGCGCCATTTTCGTCTCGTAATACCGTAAAAAATAAAACCGGAGCAAGTCCGGTTTTATTAAGCTGCTTCTTCGTCTTCGCCTTCGACTTCCTGTTGCGCTTGTTTTCTCCTCGGGTCGTCCAACGGAACGCCGAACACTTCTTCATATGCGGCGGCGTAGCGGCCGCGGTTTTTGCGCGCGTACTTCAGCGCCTCTCTGAACATCTTGCGCACGCCCATATCGCTCATGACCGCTTTTTTATCTTCAGGTGAAAGTCCCCGTATCGCTTCGTCTGCCGCTTCAATGCAAAGCGCGAATGATTCCGAAAGACGCAAATCTTCATCGTGTTTCATGAGTTCGATGGATTTCAGCGCCGCGGAAATGAGCGCAAATACTTCGGGATGTTTTGCAATAACCTTGACCTCATTTATCGGCATCGCAAAACCCATCGAGCCTCCTCTGGTCGGCTCGATAAAGGTATTGATGCCGATAACTCGGCCTCCTGCATCAAGCATCGGACCGCCCGAGTTGCCGGGGTGAATATCGGCGTCGGTATCGATATGCGTATCGCGTCCCGCTTCGTAGGTAGTGTGGCCGTCCTCGCCTTCTTCTCTGTCGGCAATGTCGCGATATGCTTCTCCCTTTTTCGGAATGCCGGAAATAACGCCCGCGGATACGCGTTTCTTTTTGCCGTGCGGGGTACCCATGGTCCATATCTGCTGGCCGCGTTTCAAATCGTCGGAATCGCCGAGTTCAATCGGGTCGAAACGCGCATCGCTTTCAACGCGCATCACGGCTATGTCGCGGGACGCATCTTCGTATACGACGTGGGCGCGAAGAACTTTGCCGTTTGAGACTTCAACCGTAAAGACGGACGAGCCCTGCACGCAGTGCCGGTTCGTCAGAAAATATCCGTCTTCGCTTACGAAAAAACCGCTGCCGCCGCCGACATCTTCCATGTAATTCTGGCCCTCGCCCTCCACATCAAGCGGATTTATAGACGACGTCGGGCGCCACATCCTCAAGGTAATGACCGAGGACGTTACGCGCTCAAGCATTGATTCGGGCGATTCGGCCTTGTTGGCTTCTGCTCCCATATATTTCTTATTCTATATAATACCACTTGGTGGTATATATGTCAATAGGTCTAGTGGCTTACCGGTTCGGGTGAAATCGAGGCGATTCTATACAGTTTGGTCCGTTTGCCGTCGAGAAACGCGGATCTTACGCGTCCGGAACCCGAACGTTCTGTGGTAAAGACAGCCGTGGTATTCGCCAAAATCCCGCTGTTTCTGCCGAGACGAAGCGCGACCTGTACCCTTCTGCCCTCGATTATTTCTTTTAAAGCCTCTATCGCCTGCCGCGTTTTCTTTTCGTCCTGAAATTCCTGTTGCTTGCGCCGCTTCCGGTGATTCAGGCGCGGTGCGTCATGGTCGAAATGCGGAATAATTTCTTGGAATCCTTCCGCCATATCAGTTACGCTCGCGCGTCCCA
>CAYZDT010000058.1:0-4013 GCA_964477415.1 uncultured Candidatus Saccharibacteria bacterium
GTTTCTCGGAAGGCATACTTGAAAAGGCAGGTTTGGTGAAGCGTCCTGATGAAGTAGGCGCCGAGAAAAAGATGTATGACCGTTTCCGCGGACGCGTGATGTGTCCGATTTTCGACGTGTCGGGCCGCGTTGTCGGATTTTCGGGTCGCATTTTAAAAGAGGACCCAGCGCATCCCGGAGCGAAATACATTAACTCGCCGGAGACTCCGGTATTTGATAAATCGCGCGCCCTCTACGGCGTACACGCGGCGAGGGAGGGTATACGCGCCCTAGGCGCCGCTATACTCGTCGAGGGTCAGCTCGATATCCTTATGGCGCATCAGGCGGGGTATAAGAATACCGTCGCCACCTCGGGCACCGCATTTACCGAGCGACATGCGGAACTTATCGGGCGTTACACACCGAATCTTTTAATTGCGTACGACGGCGACCGTGCGGGAATTGCCGCCGCGGGCCGCGCCGTATCAATTGCTCTTCCGCGCGGCATGAATGTGAAAATCGCCGCATTCCCCGCAGGGGAAGACCCCGCCGACGTTATAAAGGCGAATCCCGAATCGTTCCGCCGCGCGATAAAAGAGGCATCTCATGCCGTCGACTTTTTCCTCGAGCGCGTGAAAGACGCCAAATACGACCCGCGCACGTTCAAACTGGAAGTCTCGCGAACCGTCTTGCCGTTCGTGGCGCTTATCGGCAACCGCATCGATCAGGCGCATTTCGTAACGAGAGTTGCCGAGGCGCTTTCGGTGCCGGAAGACGCGGTCAAGGCGGAAGTCTCAAAAATCGCGCAACCCTCCGCTTCGGGTAGAGAGGCCGCAGAAACATCCGAACCCTTTCTTTCAAGAACAGATACGGTAGAGCGTTTGGTATTCGGCCTCATGCTTCTTTACAAGGAACAAGGCAAAGAAGACGAATCGCGCCGCGCGGAAGACGCCCTCAAAGCATCGGTCGGAGAAGAGCGCCTCAAAGAACTGCACAACATTACCGCGCTCTCCCGCGCGGCGTTATTCGAGGCTGATTTTTTCCTCACGCGCCACGAGGGCGACGCCGAAGAGGCGATTGCCGAGTTGTATGCGGATTTGGCCAAGGAAGCGCGCCACGAAGCGTATCGCGACACCCTGTCGCGCCTCCGCGCCGCGGAGAAAGAAGGTAATCAGGAATCCGTCTCCGCCCTCATGACCGAGCTCGCGCGCCTTGCGTCCGAGCTTCATTAAAGGTACATTTCTTGAACGGCATGGCTAAAAAGAAGGCTAAAAAGAAGATTGCGAAGAAAAAGGCGCCCTCTAAAAAGAGGGTTGTTCGCGCTAAGGCGAAACGGAAAAAGACGAAAGCAAAAAAACCCGCGCACGCGAAGGCAAAGTCGAAAGCAAAAGGAAAGGCTGCGGTTAAAAAACCCGCAGGCAAGAAGCGCGCGCAATTGGAGGCGAAAGCCGAAGCGATGATTGCGAAAGGCAAGGAGCGCGGCTACGTCACCTACAACGAAATTTTGAAAGAATTTCCGACAATCGAGGAGAACGTCATGTTCTTGGAGGAGTTGTATGAGCGCCTCTCTTCTTCAGGCATAGACGTCTTGGAATCGGGCGGCATGCTCGAGGAGGTGCCTGACGAGGTGGTGATGCGCGGCGGGTACCGCGGCGAGGGAAGCGCGCACGATTCCATTCAGATGTACCTGAGGGAAATCGGCCAGTACCCCTTGCTGACCGCGCAGGAAGAGCGCGATCTTGCAAAACGCATCGTTGAAGGCGAAGAGGAGGCGAAGAACCTGCTTGCCCGCGCGAACTTGCGCCTTGTGGTTTCAATCGCGAAAAAATACGCTTCACGTTCTTCTGACCTGTCGCTCTTGGATCTGATTCAGGAAGGAAATCTCGGTCTCTTTAAGGCTGTCGATAAATTCGATTACACCAAAGGATTCAAGTTCTCCACGTATGCCACATGGTGGATTCGTCAGGCCATTACCCGCGCTCTCGCGGACCAATCGAGAACCATCCGCATTCCGGTCCACATGGTTGAGACCATCGCGAAATACAAACAGGTCGTACGCCGCTTGGAGCAGGATTTGGGACGCGACCCAATGCCCGAGGAGATAGCGGGAGAGATGGGCGTTGACGTCGAGAAAATCTATCAGATTGAGCAAATCAATCAGGAAACGCTTTCTTTGGAGGCGCCAATTTCCTCCTCAGACGACGACGATGCATCCGCGCGCGGCGATTTCGTGGCGGACAATTCTCTGCCTATGCCGGATCAGGAAACCGCGCACCGCATACTCGTCGAGCAGTTGCATGAAATTCTTAATGACCTGACGCCGAAGGAGCGGAAGATTCTTGCCATGCGCCACGGCCTCGAGGACGGCATATACCACACGCTAGAAGAAGTGGGGCAGGAGTTTGGCGTCACCCGCGAGCGTATCCGCCAAATTGAAGCAAAAGCGCTGGATAAAATCCGCACGCACCAGAAAGCGAAGAAATTACGAAGCTATTAGTTTCGTAATTTCAGAGCCCGTATCAAGGAACGGCGTTACGTGCAAAGAAATTGAGGAGCTACTAGCCACCTATTGACCTTTTATCTATTTCAGGTTACTATATAGATGACGCGAAAGCGCCATTTTATTTTGCCTATGAAGAAGGAAATCTTCGCTCCGAGAGTCCATATTAAGTCACCCAAAGCCGCACCGGGCTCCGGATGGGAGTTTTCGCATATCGAATACGGTTCGTATGACCCGCTTCCTCGCATTTCAAATGAAGCGAGGCCGCGCGCACGGCGCACCAAGACGTTACCGAAGCGCGTGTGGGACGGTTTTTGCAACATTGTCATGGACGGCGCAGATGCGGCAGTTGATACGGCGAGCGCCTGCAAGAAAGCGTATTCTGATTTCAGACGCTCCGGCGTTTCTGGTTTTTCGTCGTTGAAATACGAAGAACCGAGAATTATCGTTCCAGAAGCATCCTATATCGCAACGAAAGTGTCTAAAGGAAGAGAACTGCTCGCTTCTTTAACTTTTCCGAAAAGGTCTTTGAAAATCCTGGGGGGCGTAGCAGTTCTTACGGCGGCAGGATGCGCAGGCGTCCCTCATTTGGCTGACGCAGATTGGTCGACCATTCAACCCGTTACGGATTCTTTCTTTTCGGATTTTCCCAGAAAAGTCGTTCATCTCGGTTTCTATTCACTAGGTCTCTTGCCGCTTATGGCTCTCCACATGAAACGGCAAAGGGAAATGCCTGCGCTGGCTCGAGAGAGGGGTTTTTCGTCGGCCGCTACTCGCTGGTAACAAATCCGCCCTTTTGGGCGGTTTTTTTGAGGGCGATATACTAGGAAGGTGAAGAAACGTCCTAAGCGCTGGCCGTATCCGATTGAGCACTGGAGCTACTCCTCTCTGATGGCGTACTTGAGAAACCCCTTGGCGTGGTACAAGCGCTACGTCGAGAAAGTGTACGATATGCCGTCTTCGCCCGCCTCGTTCGTGGGGCGTGCAGGGCACAAGGCGCTGGAGCATTTCTATAGCGGAATACCGAAAGAAGATTCCGTCGCACTCGGTCTCGAATATCTGAAGCGCGTACCCGACTTTGAGATTGAGTTCGGAAAAGCACAATCGGCGCGCGCCAAAAAAGAAAAACGCGCGAAGATGGAAGCGGATTATCTTTCGGCCATAGGCTTTTATCTTGCGAAGGCGCCGCGGCATAACATCGTGGGCATCGAGTCTATGGCGCTCGCAAAAGTGCCGGGAGTACCAATTCCCATTAAAGCTATATCTGATTTGGTTGTAGAGTCGAAAGGACACAAGGGATACGTCGACATCGTCGATCATAAGTTCGTTGCCGCGTTCAGCGCCGAGGGCGCGGACAAGCCTCTTTTTATACTTCAGGCGTTATTCAACTATTACACCGTGCAGGCTGAGTTCGGAAAACCCGTAAAGAGGTTCATTTTTCAGGAGTGCAGGAAAACGAAGAATAGGGACGGTTCTTCCCAGATGAGGAAATATGTCATTGATTTTTCGGAACTATCCGAGGAGTTCGAGGTGT
>CAYZDT010000059.1:0-3968 GCA_964477415.1 uncultured Candidatus Saccharibacteria bacterium
TATGTGTTTCCCAATACGACTTCGGCGCCCACGACGTCTTTCAAATCGCGCGGCAAAACGCCTTTCACTGTTCCCTTCGTACCGACGGGAACGAATGCGGGTGTTTCAAAGGTACCGTGCGGCGTATGTATAACGCCTGCGCGTGCATCTCCATCGGCGGCGGCAACTGAAAAAGAAAAAGACATTGAAAACAGGGTACCCTACGAACTCAAGAGCGGCTAATCGTGTGGTAATGCGCCCTTTCCCGTCCTGCTCGACGCTATGGCTTCAAAAAATGAAGCTTGGGCCTCAAGCATAAGAGCATATGATTCAAGAAAACGCTGCGGAAATGTAAATGGAGAAAACCACGCAGAGTAATCCGCGTGGTTTCTCATCATTGTTTCTGATACATAAACCCAATCGGGGCCATTTTGGCTCCGGTGCGGGAGAGACGCGGACGCGCCCTCCCTTGCCATACTATTCGGCCGGTGCGGCTTCAGGGACCGTGCCTGCGGGAACGCGTTTAAGCAAGTTCACCTGGAAGATAAGCGTCGAGTTCGGCGGTATAGAGCCGACGGAATTGGCTCCGTAACCTAAGGACGGAGGAATGGCGAGCAGACGGCTGCCGCCTTCTTTCATGCCTGCCATACCCAGTGACCAGCCGAGAATCAAGCCTCCGCCTTCAGGAGTGCGCAGTGAACCGTCTGATGCGACGACCAAGGTCAAAGGTGTTCCGCCGTGCGCGGCAGTTGAATCGAAAACGGTGCCGTTCGGCAAGATGCCTGTGTATTCAACGGAAAGCGTGTCGCCGGGGCCGATCGGGTCGCCCTCGCCAACCGCTATATCTTCGGCGCGCAAATCAGCAACGCTGCCTTTCGCCTGCACTTCAGCGAGTAATGCCTGTGCTGCCCCTGCCGTATCTGCCCCGCCCTCCGATTGCGGAGCGAAGCTGTTAAAGCCCATAAATCCGAGCGCGATAAAAATTGCTACAACGACGATTGCAAGAATAATCACGATATTGAGTTGTTTCTTTGGCATATGCGGAATCGGTTAATAGCTAAAGCGTAACATACGCCTGCAGAGGGCCCGTCCGTTACGCACCCCGCCTATATCCGGCGTATTTCAGCCCCGTTTTTAGTGTCTTCGACGCTGAAACCGAGCGCTTTGAGGCTTTCCCTCAAACGGTCCGCCTCCTCCCAATTCCCCGCTTTCCGCGCTTCTTCGCGCAAAGAAACCAGTTCCGCCGCATCATCGGGTATATCCTCCTCTTCAAGAACCGCGAGCTTCCCGCCCGCCGATGCAAACCCGCCAAACCCGAGGCCTAAGACTCTGTCGAAATCCGCCAAAGTTGCGCGCTTATCTGAAGCCGAAATGGCATCGTCCTTGAGAATGTCCCACATAACTGAAATCGCTTCAGCAGTATTCAAATCGTCTTTGACTGCCGCATCGAATCTTTCGCGCGATGGCGCGTGAATGTGTCCGCCCTCAGGGAAATCGGCAAACGCGCGCTGCGCGCGGTAGAGGGCAGTTTGCGCCGCCTCTAAGGATTCCCACGTAAAATTCATCGGCGAACGGTAATGCGACGTGAGGACGAGATAGCGGTACGCGGCGGGAGAAATGCCGCGCTCTTTGAGCTGGTAGAGGCGTATTGCGTTTCCTTCGGATTTGCCGATGCGTTTTCCTTCAACCGTTATAAAAGCGCCGTGCATCCAGTAGTTGACGTATTTCTTGCCGGTCGCGGCTTCCGCTTCCGCAATTTCGTTGTTGTGGTGAATGGGTATGAGATCGATGCCGCCTGTGTGTATGTCGAAAGATTTGCCGAGATATTTGGTACTCATCGCGGTGCACTCGATATGCCAGCCGGGAAAACCCCTGCCCCACGGCGATTCCCATCCCAACTCTTTGTTGAATTTCCAAAGAGCAAAATCCTGCGGATGCCTTTTCTCGCGGTTCACGCCTACTCTTGAGTGTTCTTCTGAAGAAGAGGTGCCGCCCAGCACGCCGTATTTAGGAAATTTTGCGGTGTCGAAATAAACGCCGTCCGAAGTCGCGTACGCATACCCCTTATCAAACAAAGATTCGACAAATGCTACCTGCTCGGGAATGTGTTCGGACGCCCGCGGAAACGCAAACGGAAGTTTTACATTCAGTTCTTTTAAATCTGAAATGAATGCTTCGGCGTAGCGTTCGGCAAGCGCTTTCATGTTCGGAAGCGACAGTTCCATACCTTCGCGCTTTAATCCTGCGGTCATCTTGTCTTCCCCCTCGTCGCCGTCTGAAGCGAGGTGGCCTACGTCGGTAATGTTGATGATGTGCTTTACATCGTATCCTGCATATTCCAAGACGCGCTTCAGCGTATCGGCAAATATGAAGGAGCGCAGGTTGCCGATGTGGACGTAGTCGTAGACGGTGGGCCCGCAGGTGTAGATTTTCGCGTGGCGGCCCCGTAGAGCATTAAACGGCTGTTTTTCCTTTCCGAGCGTATTAAAAAGAACGACCGGCGCCGGCGCCTCCTGTTTTTTACCGAAAAACGCAATCATCGCATCAGTATGCCATAATGCCGTTTAGTATGGCGGGAGAGAAGGATGCTTTCGGGTTTTCCCAAGATGATCTTCGGCTTATTGAGCTCCATGAAAGAGCGGCGCGCGCCTCTGAAGGAAAGAAAAGCAGAATTGGCGAGCAGGCGCGTCTATTAGCGCTAAAGTTTGCCTCTCTTTCTACTGACGAACGAACCGCTAATATAAATCTTTGCGTTAAGACATGGCAGCATTCGGAGCGTTTTGGTTTTCAAGATACCGGCGCAGTTATTAGTGCGATTATGAAGACTGATAAAAGACTCGGCGCCGATCTTGATTCCGCAATGAGAAAAGCCCGTGCGGCTGCCCGCCGAGAAGGAAAAGATGGTCCTTTGGGCGTTGAGGACACGGAAGATGAAACACTCAAAGAAGTTGCGCGGGCGCGCGATGAAGACGCAGCGGTCGAAGCTAATTTGCAATCTGCAATCCGCAACAGGGCCGCAAGCACCGTTAACCTTTGGGATGCGCTTCAGCACCGGCCCCTCGCGGAGATTGAGGCGCAAATTCGGATTTGGGCCGAAGAATTGCTCCACGATGAGAGCCTTGGCAGATCAAGCACACAAAACAAGCTAGATGCAATAAAAGCCCTCGACCCGGAACTTGAACGGCTCATTAGCCGGAAATTAAAGATCCTACGGACTGAACAGGCTCGGAAAAAGAACTGATTACCAGTTCAGCGCTCCACCCGTTTTATATTCGGTCACGCGCGTTTCGAAGAAGTTTTTCTTCTTTGAAAGATCAATAGCTTCCGACATCCACGGGAACGGGTTGGTGACGTTGTATTGCGCAGGCAAGCCGACTCTCTGCAATCGACGATCGGCGATGAATTCGATGTACTGCTTGAATCCGTCCGCGTTCAATCCGAAAATGCCCGTCGGGAATACTTCCTGCGCGAACGTGTATTCCAAAACAGTCGCCTTTCTCACCAAATCCACAATGCGGTCCTGAAATTCCTGCGTCCACAATTCAGGGTTCTCTTCTTTCAGCGCATTGATGATTTCGATGCCGAAGTTTAAGTGCATCGATTCGTCGCGCATGATGTACTGAATCTGTTCCGCCGAACCCGTGAGCTTATTCTGGCGCTGGAAGCCGAACACGACCGCAAACGATGAATAGAAGAAGATGCCTTCGAGAATCAAAGAGAACACGCACCAGTTCTCCAAGAACTGCTGGTCGTCCTTGAACGTGCCCGTCTTGAAATTCCCATTGAAGACGCCCTCATTGAATCCGAGGATGAATTCTTCTTTGTTGTAAATCGCGTCCACTTCGCGGTACATGTTGAATATCTTGGATTCATCCATGCCGAGAGACTCCACAATGTATTGATACGCGTGCGTGTGTATCGCCTCTTCGTACGCCTGGCGCAAGAGATACATGCGGATTTCACGACTGGTGACGTGCTTGTAAAATCCC
>CAYZDT010000060.1:0-3852 GCA_964477415.1 uncultured Candidatus Saccharibacteria bacterium
TTTCTTGGCCTCATCTGACGTCATCCAATAATCTCTCTCTGCGTCTTTCTCAACCTCGGAGGCCGTTTTGCCGGTGTTTTTGGCAAGAATCTTGTTGAGATTCTCCTTCGTGCGGAGGATGTGTTTCGCGGCAATTGCGATATCGGTCGCCTGTCCTTCGGCGCCCCCCATGACCTGGTGGATCATGACTTCCGAGTTAGGAAGAGAATAGCGCTTACCCTTTTTACCAGCGGAGAGAATAACCGCCGCAGCGGAGGCTGCAATACCGACGCAGACGGTCGCGATGTCGGGCTTCACATGGTTCATGGTGTCCAAAATCGCCATACCTGCCGAGACGGAGCCGCCCGGGGAGTTGATGTAGAGGTAGATATCCTTTTTCGGGTCTTCAGACTCCAAAAAGAGGAGCTGCGCGATGATGAGGTTCGCAATCTGGTCGTCAATCGGACCGCCGAGGAAGATAATGCGCTCCTTCAGGAGGCGCGAGTAAATGTCGTACGCGCGTTCGCCCGAGGTGCTTTTCTCGATAACCATCGGAACGAGCTGGTTGGTGATGTGATGTGCCATAGATACCGATAACTATACTCCAGCCGGCTCAGAGGCGCCATTTCCAGCTTCCTCTTTAGCCTCAACCTTCGAGGCTGAGGGGGCGCCGAGCGCATCCCATACTTTCTCGCGCATCATAATGTTTCGGACATAGCGGTGCGCGGTTTCATGGTCGACGCCCTGACTCTGCAAGGCGTGCGCGAGGCGCTCTTCTTCTTTCTCGTCGGCTTTTACTTCCTCCTGCTTTGCAATTTCCGCAAAAATTAAATCAAGGGCAACGCGTTTCTCGGCGGGGGTCAGTAATTCTTCAAGAATCTGTTCTTCCGTCTTACCCGCCTGTTTGAGGTAATCGTTGAAGGGGAGGCCCTGACGCGCGATGTCTTTCTTGGTCGCGTCTAGGAGGTGAGCCGCTTCTTCGCGAATCATGACGTACGGAATGTCGCATCCCGCTTTTTCAATCAATGCCTCGGCAATCGCCCCGCGCTTTACCTGAAGCATGCGCTCTTTGACTGCGCGCGCCGCCTCTTCTTCAAGGAAGAATTCGAATGCCTTTGCATTCTCAAAGCCGACCTTTTTCGCCTCCTCGTCGGTCAAAGGGCCTTCACCCTTCGACTGCGACATAGCGCGTGCCTGAAGGCGCAAGGCATCCATCGCACCTGCTTTTTCCTTTTCCTCGTCGGTTTTATCCATTTTCGCAGCTGCTTTTTTCGCCACGTCCTTATAGTCCGTAACGGTACAGGTAGGCGCTACGACTGCAACGATTTCAAACGGGACATCCGCATCGGTTTCGGAGGATTTCAATACGGCGCCGACTGGCATGATGGGCAAAACCTCGTGTTCTTTGAGAATAGCTTCTACTTCCGCGTTCAATGCGGATTCGGCGGCTTCTTTCCAGAGCGCTTTCTCGCCCACGTATTCGCGTACCTTGTGAAGCGGGGCCTTTCCTTTTCTGAAGCCGGGGAGTTCCAGTTCTTTCTGTATGCGGGAGAGCGTCTTTTCGGTGTGGGGCGCGACCTTGTCTTTCGGCAGGGTGCCTGTTATCGAGACTTCTGCGTTTTTCTTTTTATCTTTCTTAGTTTGCATCGTCGCATAGTAGCCGATTCCGGCGGAAAATAAAAACGCCCCGCGGATGCGGGGCGTTTGCGCCTCAGGCGCTGAGGGTTACTGGGCCGACGAGTTTGCGTCGGTAATTGCAGTATCAACCGAACCAAAGTCCGTTGAATTCAAGTCCGCTTCAATCGAATCCAAGTCATCAGAATTGGACTGAGTGAGGGCCGCCTGCACGACAGGGTCGTCAGACTGCTGCATCTCTTCCGCGCTCGGCAAGGCTTCCGCGGTCTGTTGCGGCATCGCGCCTCCCGTAAGGAGATAATAGATGCCGCCGATAGCGAGGAGAACGACGATGATAATGATCGCCGCAACGCCGCTCATGCTGTTTTCTTTCTTCGGCATCGGGGGAACCGGCGTTGTAGAGGGAGCCTGCTGCGTGTTCATGGGTTCCATGTGAGTGCGATTTAAAGAGTTAATTAGTTGTCGGACGATACGCCGGCTGCGGCTTTCAGGTCTTTAACGGCGCTTCGGAGGGCAGTTTCTGCGGCCTTAATATGCGCGCGAATTGACTCAAATACCGGTTTCGCGTCGTTCATGCTTGCGGCAGCTGCCGCAACATCGGACGAGTTTAGGATGGAAGCTGCCGTGCCTTTGAGGCTTTCAAGGTCGGCTTTCGCCGCATCAAGTTCGGTTTTAACAGTTGCAAGGTCTGCCCGCACTGCCGAGACGTCTTTACCGTCCGCTTCAAGCTTTGCGGCGCGTGATTCAATGCGCTCCGAGAGCTTCTCGAGACGGGTAATCGTAGCAAGTACGACAAGACCCACTCTTTTCACTCCATTTTTCATAGCCTCACCTCGGTTTTCCCGTGCCGCTTCGCGCACGTCCTCAGCTTTGTCGCGAATATCCTCGCGTTTGTCGCGGATGTCTTCCATTCTGTCTTTGATGCCGGTCGTGGTTGCCGCATCGCGTCGGTCCTCGCGTTTGTCCATCATGTCCTCGCGTTTATCCATCGCATCTTCGCGCTTATCCATAATCCCGGGGATAGGAGGTATAGAGAACGGGCGGGGCGTTGGTTTTGGTTTCGGCTGCGGCGGAACAGCGGTTCCGGTCGGCGTTCCGGTAAATCCGGTCTCGTCAGCAACGGTCGGCGTATCCGACGTGTTGCCGGTCGTTCCGTCCTCCGCGCGCGCAACCGAGGCGCTCGTCACTGCACATGCGGCTGCAAAAAGTGCAACTGCCGCAAAACGAATCAGGTCTTTATTCATATATATATTAATTAGTAGGTGCTGTAATTATAGCCCGCACGTAGAGTGCTCTCTAATATTGACGGGGGACAGCCTCGCCTTCTTTCAAAAAACCCGCCTTTCGGCGGGTTTTTGCTTATTTCTTGAACTCTTTTTGATACAGTTCCTGTCCGTGCTTGAACGCCTCAACGGCTTTTTCTTTACCGTCGAAACCGCTAATGTCGCAGACTTTATTCTGAAGCTGCTTGTAGGTGCAGAAGAAGTGTTCGATTTCTTTGACTGTGTGCGGGTTCAAGTCCTTGAGGTCGTTCACGTTTTTCCATCTCGGATCGTCAACCGGCACGGCGATTACCTTGCTGTCAGGGTCGCCGTCATCAACCATGTTCATGAGAGCAACCGGGCGCACGCGAACGAGGATGCCCGACATAAGAGGATTCGTCGTAAGAACGACAACATCCAACGCATCGCCGTCTTCCCACAAGGTCTGCGGAACAAAGCCGTAGTCAAACGGATAGGTCTGCGCGGAGTGCAGTACGCGATCCAAGGCGATAAGTCCGGTCTTTTTGTCGATTTCGTATTTGTTGTTTGAGCCGCGCGGAATCTCGATGATGACATTCATCTCGCTTTCCGTACCGGGCTCAATATCGTGCCAATAGTTCATACGATTTCAATTATATCCCATAAGCTTTTACTGCCGACGTAGAGCGAGGGAAATGGAACTCTGTTCCGTTTCCGAGCCGAGGAAGGCAGAAAGAAGTTCACCGCAGGTGAAGCTTCTTAATTCTCTTCTTTCTCTTCCTCAGAAGCCTCCTGAGGAGCGCCCTCCTCGGCTGCAACTTCCTCTGCCGCGTCAGTCTTTTCCTGCTCGTTTTCAAGCGCTTCTGCAGCGGGCTCGGTTGCGCCTTCCTCTGCTTCTATATCAAGTTCATCCGCTTTCTCCTGATCCATCGAGACGCCAACGGTCTCTGCTTCATTTTCATCCGTCTCAACTGCCTCGTTTTCGGGACCGCCGAGG
>CAYZDT010000061.1:0-3809 GCA_964477415.1 uncultured Candidatus Saccharibacteria bacterium
TAATGAGACGCGCACGGCCGGGAGGCGTGTCATGGCGCTCAAAACCTGCTGCCGCTTTCGACAACGGAACGCCAACCGCAACCGCAGCGGCAATGCCTGCAATAAACGCCTGCGCGTGCGTCTTTCCGATAACGCCAGGAACGGATACATGCGCGCGCTCGTCGTTTCTTTGTACGTCAAACGCGATGCCGGTCGGCATTTTATTTTTTGTAGTCACCAGATACCGCATGCCGCGTACGTCGGCGTCGCCTCCGAACCCGTACGTAATCCGAATCGCGCCCTCGGGAACGGCTGCGTTTTTTGCCTTTTCATCGTCGGCATTAAGAATTGCGGCTCCGCCTGCCGCTAGCCACCCGACGGGTGCAAGCTCTTCCTCCGCAACCGAATCGGGTGATTCGTAGAATTCGACATGTACGGGAATATCGGGAAATCGCGTCGCGAGTACCGCGTCGGGTTGAAGCCACAAAAGAGATTTTGTAATGTCGCCGGGGCGGTCGGCGCCTACTTCGACTACGAGCCACTTCGGATACGGCGCGGGAAGAAGGAGAAGAAGAAAACCCTCCAGAATGTTTTTAAACCACTGTACGGCATTCCCCCATCCGTTCGGAACGCCGAGGACCGCAAGCGGCACTCCGATATCCGAGTTGAAGCTTTTCTGGCTTTTTCTCACAAAAAAAGAACCGGAGAGCGCGGTATATGCGGCGTCTTTCGAGGAAGTCTTGCCCACGGAACCGGTCACGACCAGAATCTTCGGGCGATATTTTTTAAGAACCGCCTTTGCCTGCCACGTAAGGATAAAGACGATAAGGGCGCGGATGTTTTCTTTAAGCTCACTCATGGAATGACACTGCTTTAGACGGGTCGCGGTCAGGAGGGATGTTGTAGTAGTTTATAAGGAATTTTACCGTATCCATAAACGGGTCGGTCCACGTCTCAGAGGCATACTGGGCGCCTTTCGGCTCCAGCGCGTAAAAGAAGATAATGAATTTGGGGTCATACGCGGGAAAGTACCCGAAAAACGAGTGCAGGTAACGGTCTGAGTAGTAGCCGTGGCCCGGTTCCGCCACCTGCGCGGTGCCTGTTTTTGCCGCAATGGAATATTCGGGAATTTTTACCGTTCCGCCTTTGAGCGAAGTATCGACAACCGTCACCAGCATGCGGGTAACCGAGTCAGCGCTTTCGGGACTTATGGCGACACGTTCGGGCGTCCAGCCGACTTCCTTATTCAATCCGCCACCGTAGCGCAATTCCGCGCCGACATGCGGGGACGGCACGACGCCGTGATTTGCAAGCGTTGCAAGCGCCCGAATCATGGCAACGGGCGTTATTGCGATTCCCTGCCCGAACGAGGCGGTAACGTATTCAATCGTACGCGGGCTTTCAAGGTTCTCGACCAACGGCGACGCTTCGCCCGGAAGGTCGATGCCGGTTTCTTCCGTAATACCGTATTTTTTGAAATAGTCGGAGAATTTTTGCGTACCCATTTTAGTTACCACGTACGCGACGCCTGTGTTTAACGATTGATTCAAAACTTCCTGCATCGGGACTACCCCTCGGCCTTTTTTGTCATAGTTGTAAATTGTTGATTTGTCATACACCGCATATCCTTTGTCGTTATACGTCGAGGTCGGGGTTACCGCGCCTGCATCGATGCCCGCCGCCATGGTCAAAGGCTTCATAGTCGAGCCGAATTCGTAGACGCGCTGCACCAGAGGGTTCGTCAGGGATTCGATTGCGGAGCCGCCGACGTCGTTCGGATTAAAATCGGGGCGCGCCGCCATGGCGATTATCTCCCCCGTTTTCGGATCCATAATGATGCCGCCCACCGTCCTTGGGTTCCAAGCGGCGTCGTATTTTTCCAATTCGCGCTCAAGATACTGTTCGACTGAGGGTTCGACCGAAGTTACCAAATCCGCACCCTGGGGAGCGTCGCCCTCGAAAAACTGCGAGCGGATGTTCGTAAATAAATCTGCGAAGAAGTTTACGTACAGTCCTCCCTGCGTGCGGGAAAGTTTTTGATCGTAGTATCGCTCCAAACCGTACTGGCCGGTAAGCGCGGTGCCGCCCTCTCCGTATCCCAAAAAGCCGACGACGTGCGAAGCAAGGTTTTCGCCCGGGTAATAGCGCCACGTTTCCTTCAAGACCTGTACGCCTTTTATTTTCAGACGGCTCACGGCTTCGCCCGTCGCGGTCGGCACGCGGTGCGCCACTTCGGCGTAGGTATCTTCGGCGTCCGATGCCGCCTCGATGAATTCCGCGCGGTCCAAATCCGGAATCAGGGCAGACAATGCTTCGTATGCCGCTCCCGGGTCAGCCATGACCGAAGGGTTCAATGCAATCGTGTATCCGGACGCCTGCGCGGCCGCGGATATCAGGGAACCGTCTTTTGAACGGAAATAAATGGCGCCGCGGTCAATTTGATTCGGACTCTGCTTCACGTACTGCGCTTCGGCTTTCGCACGGTATTCCGCGCCGTGCATAATCTGAAGCTGGTAGAGGCGCGCGACGAAAATGAGCGCAATGACGCAGGCGACAAGGGCGATAATCCTGATTTTCCAGGCGAATTTAGAACGCATACCCGGTTAGCTCAACTTTGAATTGCGGTAGTAATCTTTCATACGTTTGGTCAAAAAGCGCCGGCCTTCTGTGGTTTTAAAATACTTCTCGCGTCTTTCGGCGTCCGATTGAGTAAGGCACGCTTCATAGTATATAAGCGAAAAAGGCCGGCGCGGGGCCGTAGCGAAGTTTTTGCCATTGACATGCTCCGCGTATCGCTTCCGCAAATCCCGTGTAAATCCTATATATCGTTTTTGGTCACGCTGACTCTCTAAAACATATACATACCAAAAGCGATTATTCAAAGTTGAGCTACCGGGCATACCGCATGCCAATCATACCGCGCTTGGCTAGCGTGCGTTGTTGAATGAGACCGATGAGCCTTCGACGAAGGAGCGCTTAGCGATTGAAACGAATCCGCGCGTTTTCGCATACGGTTCGGTAATCGACTGAGTGCGGGAAAGATATTCCGATTCGAGGCGTGCGACGTCCGCCGAGAGGCGGGATGCGCGGATTGAGGCGTCTTCCCTGCCCGCAACGTGCATAACGGAAGTCATAACGAAGTACATGTACGCGGCGGAGACAAGGAGAAGAAGAATACCCATGGCGAAAAACGCTCTCCGCTCCAAAGGATGCGCATACGACATAAGGCCCGACCGCTCTTCGCCGAACGGAAGCCGCGCTTGTCCTTCGATAATGTCTCTAATTTTCTTTCTCATGTTTTTCAAAGATGCGCAATTTTGCCGAACGGGCGCGCGCATTTTTTATGCGCTCGGCGTCGGCGGCGACAATCGGTTTTTTGGTAATGCGTTTCCCCATTCCGTTTTTCTCCGCCTCAACGAACGCCTGTTTTACGATGCGGTCCTCGAGGCTATGGAATGAAATGACCGCGACGCGCCCGCCGTCTGAAAGGAGCGAGAGCGCTGCCGCAAGTCCGTCTTTCAGCGCGCCAAGCTCGTCATTGACCGCGATTCTGAGGGCCTGAAACGTACGCGTTGCGGGGTTCAGTTTTCCGTTCCTATAAAACGCGGGGACCGCGGAGCGGATAATATCCGAAAGTTCGCGCGCGGTTTCTATCGGGGCTTTGCGCCTCGCTTCCGCAATCGCGCGCGCGATTCTTCCCGCAAAGCGTTCTTCTCCGTATTCGCGGAGTATTGTCGCGATATCTTCTTCGTCCCAGTTCGCGATTATGTCGCGCGCAGTAAGGCCTTCATAGGGAGACGCGGACAAGGTCATCAAAAGCGGCTCATCCG
>CAYZDT010000062.1:0-3778 GCA_964477415.1 uncultured Candidatus Saccharibacteria bacterium
CTGGAGTTGGGGGAATTCTCCGTCGCCGAACATAAAAGAATCGGTTCTTTAGCCGCCGCATCTGCGGACGTACTCATTACCGTTGGGGTCCGTTCCCGCGGCATTGCTGATGCGGCGCGGGAAGCAGGCATGCCCGCCGAGTCGGTTGTTGAATGCGATAAATCTGAAGCCGCGGCAGCAAAAGTTAAAGAGATGCTCGCCGAAGGGGACATTGTGCTGTTAAAAGGTTCGCAATCCATGCGCATGGAGCGGGCAGTCTTGCATCTCATGGCTGAGCCGGAAAAGGCAAAAAAGCTCCTGGTGCGTCAGGACGTGGAATGGTTGTCTCGATAGAAAAAACTGCTTTGTTTTTTCTTTGCGGGGTAACGGTCGGCAGGCGCGGATACCCGATGTATAAAGCCGTATTTTCGTCTTATACACAGGCTTTCTATTGCGACTTCCCGATATAGAGGGACTATGAAGATATGTCTAGGCTTGACCGTGTATGGGGAAAAGCCTACACGCGCTCCGGCGCGGTTGTAACGGGTACCGATGACGGACTGTCGCGAAGGCGCGATTTCGCGGACGACCTTGCCGAAAGGATTCCGGAAAAGGTGATAGACGCGATGTTTAAAACAAAATCTGCACCACCCGAAGCGGGGATAGGGAGGGCGATATGGGGTTCGAATAGAGAGTGGCAGCCGAACATAGGAATTGACGACACAGACTGATAAGCCCGTGAAGAAGGGCTTTTTTTATGTTATAACTCGGGCTTCGGCCCTATCGTCTAACGGTTAGGACAGGTCCCTCTCAAGGACCAAATCCGGGTTCGATTCCCGGTAGGGTCACTACAAGTGTGTAGGTTCTTAGCGGCCGTCTTTGCGGGTGTGAACAGAAATCGTTTCTATGCCGTCAAGAGGCACTTTCAATCGAGCATGGGAGACGTAATGTGTTGCGGCAGGCGTCGGAATTACGAGTCGGGGGTCAAAACGTACCTCGGTTAGTCTTCCTTCTTTCTCCAAGAATGAAGCTACTTGATGCGCCTGCTTGTAAGCACTACGAACGAAAAGATAGTCCAAAAAAATGTCAGCGCGCCCGCCTTCGACGGTAATAGTACGCTCGCCTTCGAATGAGGGAATCCAAGAGAGAAGTTCGGAGCTAGAACTCATTTAAATATTATATAATATTATTTCTTTAAGTCAATTTTACAGATAGCACGTATGACCGACGCACGGGCGTTTGCCGAAAATAATGTTTCCCAGAATTTCTTTCGCTTTCTTGAAGAACGCCTTGAAGTTGTCCGTCACCATTTCTTTGGTGCAGGTGAATTTGACGCATGATTCGGCGCTTCCCGTCACCGCGGCTTTGAGTTGACGATACGCGGTCAGGGCGGACGTGAGCCACATAATGTCCATCAAGGGGCCGTCCACGAAGAGAATCGCCTGGTCGATTGCCAAAAGGACGAGTGTAACCAGAACCCACATGGATCCGGATGCGAAGTATTTCGCCCGCTCGCTTTTTTCGAGTTTTGATTCAGCTGTCGCAGTATCAACCGCGAATTCGGTTACATGCGCCGTATCGGCTCGAACGTCGGCGTTTTCAGAAAAGAGAACCGGTTCGTAGAGTAGAGAAGAGGGGACAAACGGCACGTTTTCTCCCGCGCCCCGCGTCCTTTCGCGTGACTCAAGTGAACGTCGTGTGCTGTTTTCCCATCTTTCGTTCATACGTCCGGACTCTCGTAAGTCCGGGCCTCTGAACGCAATCTGGAATATAATTATACTACCAAATTTATTTCCGTCAAGTGCTACCATATATGATAGCAGGCGGATAGGCAACGAATCTGTAGGCTATTCAGGATAGTCGGTCAGGGTTGTGCCCAATTCACGGAGACGTCTCTGGAGGGCCGCTTCGCGACGGCCGTGGTCGATAACCCGGTCCATGTCGTTTTGAGATGCGGCGGCTTGTCCGCGCTTTCTTTCTTCTTTTATTTCCCCGACGTATCCATCGAGCTCCCATCGAATAAGGCGGACCTGATGGCGGCGCGCCATCCCGAGAAGAGCGTCCTGCGCGGCACGGGCAAACATCAGCCCCGCGGGTATTTTAAGTATCTCGCCGGGTTTTCTTTCGGAAGCGCCGTCTCCGCTCATGCAAACAGCGAGTCTATAACTTTTTTAACCAAAGGGCCGTCAGCTTTGCCCGCCAATTCCTTCATGACGCGACCCATAAGGATGCCCGCTTGTTTAGGGTCGGTAATTCCCAAATCCTGCTGTTTCTTCAGTGCCACCTCGCGTATCGCGTCTTCGCTCATCAGAGGAGGAACGTACGCCATAAGGACTTTATATTCCGCGGCTTCTTTTTCCGCCGCTTCCTGTCTACCAGCATTCAGATACGCCTCTCCCGCTTCTTCTCGCTTTTTCATTTCCTTGCGGATAATGGCGATGACTTCATTGTCGGGCAAACCTTCGATGAGCATCTTTCCCGTTCTCTTTATCTCGACGGTCAGCGCCGATATAAGCATGCGCAGCGTGTCGAGGCGGACGGAATCCTTATCCCGCATCGCGGCCTGCATGTCGGAGCGGATTTGGTCTTGGAGCATATGAATTAGGATATCACGAAGCTCTGTCAGAGATTATCGCCAGCGCGCAATACGTTTAAGGCGCGCATGTTCATCAGAAGAGATTTGAGCGTCGCCCAGCATTTCCGCTTCCAATATTTCCGCGGCTTCTTCTCTTGAATAACGGGGAGGTTTTGGAGAGCGCGGTTCATCTGCGGCTTCGCTCGCGCTAAAAATAAATGCCAACGGCACTTTCCAGAGGAGATTCAGACGGTCGATAACTGACGGTTTTTCCTGTCTTTCCATGCCCTAAAGCCTATACCCGCACCTTGCTATAATCAAGCAATGGAAAGTGCGGCTGCACCTTTAGGTTCGGTCGTCCCGCTTCACTACGGCTATCTCCTCGGCGCCGTTATTTTTTGCGCTGTTTGGGTCGCGCTTTTTTTGTGGCGGCGCAGCGTCCGCCGGGAAATGCTTATGCTGTCCTTCTTTTCGCTCTTTCTCGGATTTACCCAATCCATGTTTGTAGGCGACTATTGGCGGCCCGAAAGCATATTCGGAAACGGAAGGCTGGATGTAGAATCTTTTATTTTGGCATTTTGCTACGGCGGCGTTGCCGCGCCGTTATATGAACTTGTCCACTGGCGCTCGCCGAATTATTCGCCCAAAGCGGGGAATGTGTTCTTCGGTATTGCGGCCGCGATATTCGGCGTTGCCGCCACTCTTGCGGGGATTCATATATTCGGCTGGAATTCAATTTATGCTTCTTCCGCCGCGCTTATTGTTGTCGGAATAACCATGGTCGCCGCGCGTTCGCGGCTTTGGAAGCACGCTCTCTATACGGGGGTTCTCTTCGCCGTTCTTATGTTTACAGTGCTTGAGATTCTTGAATTGCTCATTCCCGGCATCATTGCCTCGTGGTGGCGGCTTGAAAATCTATCGGGTGTAATGATAGCCGACGTACCGCTCGAAGAGTTCGTATCCGCGTTTTCGTGGGGCTTTTTTGCGGGCCCCGCCTCTGAATTGGCCGCAAAGCTGCGTCTGAACATGCCTAAAATGCGTTCCACCTCCCGCTGATATAATCAACCCATGGAAGCCGCTACCGTACTCATCGGATTGGTGATTCTTGTTCTCGCAGCAAACGGTGTCGTTTTGTTCGTGGTTCTGTCGCGTAAACAGGAAAAAGGAAGCGGCGACGGTTTAACGCTTCTTCAGCAACAGATGGCAGAGCTTACGCGTACTTTG
>CAYZDT010000063.1:0-3729 GCA_964477415.1 uncultured Candidatus Saccharibacteria bacterium
GTACGCAAAGGCATGGCCGGCTTCCTTGAACCAATGCCAGGGAGTCACGCCTGCGGGCGAAGTGTGGGCGAAGTACGAGTTTTTCGCCATGTCGTCGGCCTTCATCTGAGCGGCGCGCTCCAGCAAAGGATTTACCGCAAGATGCTCGAGGTTATTGACGCGGCGATCGGTGTTGGTCAGATCGACGATAGCGGACGATATGACTGCCGCAAGGTAATCGCTCTTCTCAATAATCGTACGCTGCAAAAAGACCGTCAGAAGTCCCAGAAGGACGATGGCGATAAGCAGAATGAGAAACGACTTCACGCGGAAAAAGTGCGGCTTGTAGTCGTTGTCCGCGTGCGGAACGAAAGAGTCGAATAAGTCTTTGAAGAAGTTCATAGCGCTACTCGGGGCCGATTTCGGTTATCCGGTATCCCGTACCGGATTGTCCAAATCCCCTACCCTTGACAAGATACACCGAAAATCCTGCAATTAAAACTACCAGAATCAGCGCCAGAGCCCACGGGAGCAGGGACGGCGAAAGAAAGCCGAGGGCAGCCGTTTGTGCAGCCTCTGGGGCATTCTCAGGCGTTTCAGACTCGGGTGCAGGCTCTTCAGGCTCGCTCAGTACGGAACGAACCGCGGCCCGCGCCGGTGCCGCACCCGAAACTGCTGGAGAAATGAGCGCGATCTGATACCCCGCCGCGTAACTGCCGTTCGGATATAAAAGGACTATATCCGATGGACCTGAAGGAGAGAGGCCCGTAACCGCATTCGAAACCGAGACGGCGGACTTGCCGAGAATAATCGTCCGCGGCGGGAACGTAAACATTCTTCCCGAGGACGAAAGACCCCACAAGCCGACATCGACTTCTCTCGAATCCCGGTTCTCGATTTTCACGTACGCGTCGGTCACTTCGGTTATCGCGAGATTCGCGGGAACGGCGGTGACGGTAATGCGGTCCGATGCCGAAAATCCGCCGGAAGAAACGTCGAGCGAAACGGCATAGGTGCCGGGATACGTAAACGCATACAAAAACGAACGCCCTTCGCGCGTGTCGCCGTTCCCCATCGTCCACACATACCGCGCATTCTCTAAAGTCTCGCCTTTTAAGCCGACTGCCTGTCCCTGGTACGCGGTCTCCGCGCCCGCAACAACGGTTCGGTCGTCGCCGGCGAATGCGCGTATCTGAGGCGTGATGACGCTCGTCCCGAATCCTTGCGTAGTCGAAGCGGTGGAAGAACTCTGCGTCGTTTGCGCGGGAGTCTCCTCTTCTTCTGTTGCTGCACCCGCCGCAGCCGTTCCCGGAGTAGCGGGAAGCGCCTGCCAGCTTGAACCGATTTTCTGAAGCGTATTGCCGTCCCCCGCCGCGCCCAAAGCGACATTGTAAAAAACCGAGTCCTGAGCCGAACCGTCGCCGTCCTTCAGAGTCAGCGTCTTGCCGGTATTTGTAAGACTGAAGGTTGCTTTGAATACGGCGCCCGAATACGACGGATAATCCGCAAGAAACGTCGCGGGGTCGGAAGCGACAATCGCATACGCCCCCGTCGAAAGCGTCTCGCTTCCTGCAAAGATTTCAAACGGATTGTGATTCGCGCCGTCGTCCAAGCGCCACGACGACATATTCAGTCCCGCTCCCGTATTCTGAACTTCAATCCATTCGTGTTTCGTGTCGGTACCGGGCGCGTCGTACATTATTTCGGTAATCGAAACGGCAGCCGATGCCGTTACGGGCAAAAGCATGAACGCAAAGAGCGCGAGGGCGAGAAGACGCGTGCGCATCACCTGACTATACCAATGCACGCTCGCACTTTGCGAAGCGCGTGTGCAAAACAAAAAACCCGCCTGAGGCGGGTTTTTTGAGTTCCGAAAGCGATTAGTTCGGAAGCTGAGGAATCGCGTAGTCCGCGCCGCAGACAAGAATGTCTATCATACGGCGGGTCGTAACGCCGACGTAGCCCGTCGGATCGGTGATGCCCCACGGCGTCAAAATGTCCGCGGTGTGCGCCGCCTGGAACGTCTTAACGGACGCTAAGGTCATATCGCCAAAAGCGCCGGATACGGGAAGATTCGCACCGAGTTCCTGATTCAGGAATTGCTGCAGAAGCTTCACCTGCTCAACAGAGTTGCTCTTGCCCATGCCGAGGTTCGAGGTCAAAAGGTGCTTGTCGGCGGTGCAGGACGCGGCAAGCGCGTTTGTAGTTGCGCCTAAAACCTGTCCCTGCTCCTCCTGCGACTGCTGATTCTGTTCATCCGCGGTCGTGAACGCGCCCAAGACGGAACCGGGCTGCGTACCGAGGTCGGAGTTATTGTTCACGAGAGAAAATGAGCCGTTGCCACCTCCCCCGCCGCCGCCGCCTGATGCGGGTGCCGCGTTAGAGATGGTGAATTCAGGAACTGCGAGCACCGATGCATTGCCTCCTCCATCCGTTACAGTAATGGTGCACGCGCTGTACGTTCCGCTTGCAAGGAAGCCGAACGGAATCGTGTTATTTCCGGCAGTTACCGTAGTTGCAGTCGAACTGCAGCCGCCGCCTACCGCGAGCGTACCGTCCTCATCCGTCGAGAATGTAACGTCGGGCTGGTGGCTTTCAGTCGTACCAATCGGCGTTACGACTGCGAGCGAAGGTCCGGTTGTGTCCTGAACCGTAACCGTGAAACTGGTCTGAGTTGCGTTATTGCCTGAAGAGTCGGATGCATCGCAGTAAACAGTCGTATCGCCGTACGAGAAGATAGAACCGCTTGCAGGCAGACAGGTTGCTGAAAACGTACCGTCAATGTCGTCTACCGCATCAGGTGCCGTATAGTTTACGGTTGCACTATTCGGATACACGACCTCGACAGCCTCGTCTCCATGGGCGTCAATAACCGGAGCTTCGTCGTAATAGACAGTCATCATGATCTGGTCGACCTGAATGTTTCTGGAACCGGTGCCGTATGTACGCGTTGCCGAAAATGCCACGCCCGTGCCGGAGTCGTTAATTTCGGCCGGGGTCCATGTCGTCCCCCACAAGTCCGAAGATCCGCCATACGTTACAGTGGCCTCGCTCGTAGACCAGCAGTCAGAGCCGGTCACCGGAGAAATGCAGGCGGTAAACCCGGTACCGGAAGTTGCGGCATAGTTAGTGCCGACGGTTGAGCTGCTTTTCATGAGGTATACAGCCGTATCCTTTACAGACGTGGAATTAGTCGTACGTTCAACGGTAACTTGTATGCCCTTAATAGTCGCATTTGTCGGAATGCTGAACCCGAAACCGGTTGCGGTAAGGTAATGGGTCTGCTGAGGTCCCGCACCGGGACTTACCGCAAGCGCGTAAGCGTTATCGCTCACCTTAGCTGAATCTGTGGACGACCAGCTCAATGAACCTACCGATGCATCGTCAGAGGTAACAGAAGGGGCTGACGGACCTGCGCTTGGCAACGAAATCGCATTCGCAAGCTGCGGAAGCACGAAAAATGCAACCGCGAAAAGCGCAACTGCCGCGGAGAGAACGTTCTGTCTTTTTATTAAACTGAACATAGTTTTTCTTGGATTCTAATTACCTATAATTTTTTAATAATCAATTCCACTTACTCCCCCGTGAGGGCGTTCACCGCGGCCCTCGTGAGAGGTCCGACGAAGCCCGTCGAAGGAATGCCGTGATCAGTCTGGAACTGCTTCACGGCGGCAAGCGTCATAGGTCCGAACCAGCCCGTGGGGGCTGCAATCTTCAGGAGACCGAGTTTAATCAGTACTTTCTGCAGCT
>CAYZDT010000064.1:0-3597 GCA_964477415.1 uncultured Candidatus Saccharibacteria bacterium
GTTGAGGCGGCAACCATTTACGCCGTAGAAAAACTCGGAAAGAAGATTAAAGAAAAGCCCTTCCCGCGCATTTCATACAAGGATGCGATGGAAAAATACGGCGCGGATAAATTCGACCTCCGTACGGAAGAAGACAAAGCGAACGGCGTACTCGCGTTCGCATGGGTCGTCAATTTTCCGTTCTTCGAGAAAAACGACGACGGGGGCTGGACGTTCACGCACAACCCGTTCTCAACTCCGATTCCCGAACACGTGGAGTGGCTTAAGGAGGGAAAGAATATCGGCGACATAATTACGGCGCAATACGACTTGGTCTGCAACGGCTTTGAGGCTGCGGGCGGTTCCGTGCGCGCCCATGACCCCGAGGTTTTGAAGGCGACGTACCGTGTTATGGGAAATACGGACGAAGAGACCGAAGAAAAAGTAGGGCACATGCTTGAGGCGTTCACATACGGCGCGCCGCCGCACGGCGGCATCGCTTTCGGCGTCGAAAGAATGGCAATGACCTTAACGGGCGAAGACCAGCTCAGGGAAGTGCAGGCGTTCCCGATGACCCGCCGCGGCCAGACCGCGGTCATGCATGCGCCGAAGGAACTGACCAAAAAACAGCTCGACGAACTTTCGCTCGAAATAAAAAAGAAGAAATAATTGGCGCCCTTGCCGCGCACTGACCGCTATCATATATAGTAGCGGTGCTTTCATATATGATAGTGGTTCAGTTTTTGCTTACCGGGCGGTATTTCGCGCAAGAAAGCGGACGAATTGCGGGAATGCTAGAATAGGAAATCTATGCCGAAACGCACTAAAAAAAGCGCGCGTCTTCCCAAGTCTGCGATTCCAACCCGCTACGAAATATCGATTCACCCCGACTTAGATAACTTCACCTTTAAAGGTGAAGAGACGGTGCATGTGCGGGTGCCGAAAAAAACGAAGACGATTACCCTCCACTCCGCCGATTTGGAAATCCTTTCCGCAGAATTTGCGTCTGGCAAGAAGGCGCTGCCTGCAAAAGTCACCTATAACGAAAAGGACGAGACCGCGACTTTGTCGTTCGCTTCATTCGTGCCGGCGGGAGCGGGGAAACTGGTACTTTCTTTCACGGGAATCCTGAACGATAAAATGCGCGGTTTTTACCGTTCAAAATATGAATACGGAGGGAAAGAAGCGCACATGGCGGTGACTCAGTTTGAATCGACGGACGCCCGCCGCGCATTTCCGTGCTTTGACGAACCCGCGCACAAAGCCGTATTCGAAGTCTCATTAGTCGTTCCGGAAGACAGAACCGCGCTTTCCAACATGCTTGAGACTGAAATCGCCGAGCACTCGCCCGGATATAAGGTCGTCAAGTTCGCACCGTCGCCGAAGATGTCGTCATACCTCTTGGCCTTCATCGTTGGGCACTTCGAGCACATACAAGGCAAGACCAAATCCGGAATCCTCGTCCGCGTCTTTACGACCCCCGGTAAAAAGCATCAGGCGAAATTCGCCCTCGACTGCGCGATTAAATGCATCGAATTCTACGAGAAGTATTTCGCCATCCGCTATCCCTTGCCTGTTATGGACCTTATCGCCATTCCGGATTTTGCGGCGGGTGCGATGGAAAACTGGGGCGCGGTTACGTATCGCGAAACGGCGGTTTTGGTCGACCCCGTTCATTCCTCTCTCCAAAACCGCCAGCGGGTCGCTATGGTGATTGCGCACGAACTCGCGCACCAGTGGTTCGGGAACCTCGTTACGATGGAGTGGTGGACGCACCTGTGGCTCAATGAGGGTTTTGCGAGTTACATGGAATTCGTCGCCCTCGACGCGGTGTACCCGAAGTGGAACATGTGGTCGCACTTCGTCGCGGACGACCAGAACCGCGCGTTCCAGCTCGATGCACTCCGGAACACGCACGCAATTGAAATCGACGTCAATCATCCGTCTGAAATCAGCGAAATTTTCGACGCGGTCTCGTATTCAAAAGGGGCTTCGGTCATACGCATGCTCGCCTCATATCTCGGTGAAACCGATTTTAGAAACGGCTTGCGCGCATACCTCAAAAAGCACGCTTATGGAAACGCGCTCACGGAAGATTTATGGAAGGCTTTAGGCCGCGCATCGGGAAAGCCCGTCGCGGAAATGATGCGTATCTGGACCAGGAAGCCCGGCTATCCGGTCGTCTCCGTGTCGCGAACGGAGAAGGGAATTGCAGTCTCTCAAAAACGCTTTTTGCCCGATATAGCGCCTGGAAAGAAAGATCCGACCGTCTGGCGCGTTCCGCTTTCTTTTAAAGGTCCGAAGGGCGCATCAAAGCCTGTCTTGTTCTCCGCACGTTCGGCCGCGTATCCGTGGAAGCAGAACGGATATATAAAGGCGAATCCGAATGAGACGGTATTTGCGCGCATTCAATACGACGTCGAGAACCTGAAGGCGCTTGCCGAGGAAATAGGAAAGAAAAAAACGTCCCTTACGGAAACCGAGCGCTACGGCATCGTCCGCGACGCGTTCGCGTTCGCCAAATCCGGCGTCTCTTCGACCCCCGCCGCTCTCGGTCTTTTGATGGCGTATAGAAACGAAGAGAGCTATATCGTGTGGTCCGAAGTCATCTCAAACCTTCTTGAACTGAAGCAGCTTCTCCACGGAACAAAGGAGGCGGAAAGTTATGCCCGGTTTGCGCTCTCGATTGTCGAGAAGAAAGCCCGCGAAATCGGCTGGCAGGCGAAAAAAGGCGAACACCCCGACATGGCGTTTCTCCGAAACGCGCTTTTGAACGCCGCCGGTTCCTTCGGCGACAAGGCGACCGTGGAAAAAGCGAACGCTCTGTTTAAAAACCGTTCGGCGAAAAACGGACATATCGACCCCAGCATCCGCGCGAGCGTATACAAAATCGTCGCCGAAAACGGGAATGAAAAAGAATACGACTCGTTATTTGAGGAATATCTTTCATCGAACTTGGAAGAAGAGAAAGACCGGCTCATGCGCGCGCTTTCAAGCTTTAAGCAGGAAAAGCTTCTTTTGAAGACGCTTTCATACGCCTTCTCGGAAAAATCCCGCGGACAGGATGCCTTGAAAGCCGTCAGCTTTACGTGGGCGAATCCGTACGGCCGACGCGTTGCGTGGGAATATCTGTCTGCTCATTGGGACGACATAAAGCGGCGGTTTGAGGGCGGGCACCTGTTCTCGCGCTTCATAGCCCCCGCATCGTTTTTCACAGAGATAGACGAAGCGAACGAGATAAAAGCCTTTTTTGCCAAACATCCTTCTTTGGGCATTACCCGTACCGTCGCGCAGGCGGTTGAGCAGATACGCTCCAAGGCGGGTTGGTACGCGAGAGACGCCGAAAAAATATCAGGCTTCCTCGCGGGGAATTAGCCTTTGCAGCCTCCGCACCCGCAATTTTGATGTCCTTGGCGGCGCTGTTTGCAGTCGCAGAATCCGCGCGCGCAGCGATGACCGCATCGTGGACAGGGACGGCGATTTCTTTCAAACAGACCTCGGTTTTCTAACAGTGAATCGAAACTCATAATATTTTTTTCAGAAATAAATAATTTCGTTATCCGACGCGCGGGAAGCAATCGTAATGATGCTCTTCGCCGGCCGCGCCGCACTTGGGAC
>CAYZDT010000065.1:0-3476 GCA_964477415.1 uncultured Candidatus Saccharibacteria bacterium
TGCTTTTAAAGACATGATTCACTCCTCATTGGAGCGGCAAGGGCAGACAACTCGCATTTTAGGCCACGAATTCGTCGGCGAGATTGTCGAGGTCGGTTCTCTCGTTCCTCGCCTCTACAACGACCTCGATCCCAAGAATAAAGCGAAGATACAGGTCGGCTCTCTCGTCTCGGGCGACAGCCACGTGACCTGCGGCCGCTGCTTCAACTGCAGAATAGGCGAACAAAACGTGTGCCTTTATGACGGAATCTTAGGCATCACGATGGACGGCATATTCGCCGAGTACGTAAAGATTCCCGCAAAAAACCTGTGGGCAATAGACCCTGAGCGCATACGCCCTGAAGTTGCGTCGATATATGATCCCTTCGGGAACGCAATACACGTCGCGTCTAAAGTTGATTTCCGCGGCGCGCGCGTTGCTATTTTTGGCGCGGGCCCTATCGGGCTATTCTCGGTGCTTCTCGCGCGCCACTTCGGCGCCGCGAAAATCATCGCCGTTGACGTAAACCCGGCGAACCTGAAAATGGCAAAAGATTTAGGCGCGCACGAGACGATACTTATTGAAAAATCGGATAAAGCACACGACTACGACTCGGACCCGAACGTGATTCAGCGGATTATGGAACTGACCTACGGCAAAGGCGTCGACGTGTCTTTGGAAATGGCGGGGCCGGCATCGTCCGTCAACAACTCCATAGACGCAACGCGCCGCGGCGGTCACGTGGTATTTTTCGGCATTAAAGACGGCGATTTCGTTCTGCCGAAGTTTTCGCGCATTGTCGTGAAGGGTATTACGATTCACAACGTTATCGGGCGCGAAATATTTAGAACCTGGCAGATGTCCCAGCGCGTTTTACAGGATAGAACAAACGGCATACAGGATGCGATTTGGAACGTTATATTGAAAGGCGGCAACGACACGGTAGTGCCGTTTGCCGAATACGATAAAGATGCGTTTGAAAAAAAATTGAATGAACATCCGAAACTTTTGTTTAAAATAAACGGGTAAGCATGTACGATTCCCTTAAACCGATTCTTGATAAAGAACTCAAAGACATTAGAGACGCGGGTATCTGGAAAGAGGAGCGCGTTATCGACTCTCCTCAGGGAAGGGAAATAACGGTCGGAGGGAAGAGGCTCTTAAACTTTTGCGCCAACAACTATTTAGGACTTTCAGGCACGAAAGAGCTTGCTCTCGCGTCCGATGCGGCTATCGCCCGATGGGGCTTCGGCCTCGCTTCAGTGCGGTTCATCTGCGGAACACAGACTCTGCATAAAGAGCTGGAGGCTGCGACGGCGGAATTTCTCGGCACGGAAGACGCAGTCCTGTATTCGTCATGTTTCATGGCGAACGTAGGCCTCTTCCAGACGTTTTTCGGCGCGGAGGACGCGATTATCACCGACGAGTTGAATCATGCGTCGATAATCGATGCGATACGCCTTTCAAAGGCCGAGCGCCATATCTACAAGCACATGGATATGGCGGATTTGGAGGAGAAGCTGAAGCTTGCAGAACGAAAGCGCCTTAAAGTGATTGCGACCGACGGGGTGTTTTCAATGGACGGACATGTGGCGCCCCTAAAAGAGATTTGCGATTTGGCGGACAAGTACGGAGCGTTGGTGATGGTAGACGATGCACACGCAACGGGCGTCATGGGCAAGACGGGGCGCGGCACGCACGAACATGCGAATGTCATCGGCCGCGTTGACTTTATTACCGGCACGTTCGGAAAGGCATTAGGCGGCGCAGGGGGCGCCTTTATTGCAACCCGCAAGGAAGCGGCGGATTTCCTTCGCCAGCGTTCCCGTTCGTATTTATTTTCAAACGCTCTCGATACAGGCATCGCAGGCGTATCTTTGTACGTTCTTAAGCATCTCAAGGAGCATCCTGAACTTGTCGCAAAACTGTGGAGCAATATGCGCTTCTTCAGGGAAGAAATGAAAAAGGCGGGCTTTGAAGTATCGGACGCCGAGCATCCTATTACGCCTATTATGCTGCCCGAAGACCGACTGGCGGCGGATATGGCCAAGGCGCTTTTGGAGGAGGGAATTTATGTCATCGGTTTCTCGTACCCCGTAGTACCGAAAGGAAAGGCCAGAATACGCGTCCAGATATCCGCCGCCCACACCAAAGAGGACATTGAAAAGGCAGTAGCGGCGTTCCGCAAAGTCGGGTTACAATACGGAGCCTTGAAAAAAGTATGATGAAAATCACGCCCTACGCAGTTGACGGTAAACTCAAATTCCCTCTGCCTTTGTACGAGAGCATGCCGATTGCCGAAGCCGTTACCGAGAACGGCGATTCTTTTGTGATAGTCGCCGGCCTCGATAAGCATATGGCTGAGCAGGTAAAGCGTTACTCATTGGACGAAAATGACGCCGATTTACAGGAAAATACATCTGACAAAAAACGTTTTGGAGAAGGTTCATACGAAGAGTGGTACTCAAAGGGTCGCGTACCGTTCGCACTAATCCACGAACCATCTGAGGCGGTAACCGCAATTGCGTGGTTCGGACCGAAACCTGTCGGCAGCAAGTCCCTGAGGTACCTGACGCCCGAAGAGGCGGAAGCCGAAAAAAAACTTACCTCGGATATCTGGCACACGATTTCGTACCGTTGCTACAACCCGTTCCGCGGAAAAGGCCTCATGCGCGATTTCGTTCAGTTTGGCATTGAAACGTATCTTTCCCAGTATCCTGAGGGAAAGATTTGGGCAATTATAAATGTCGAGAACCCCGCCTCCATGAAACTCGCGGAGAAATTAGGCTTCAAACCGATGCCCGAAGCATCGCATCCTGAGGAGCATTTGACGGTGATGGTGCGGGAGTAAGCTATGCGGGCCGTAGAAAAACTACTCAGGTGTGTGGTATTCTCTTCGCACACCACTTAGGGCCATTAGCTCATTTGGTAGAGCGCTGCATTCGCATTGCAGAGGTGACCGGTTCGAATCCGGTATGGTCCACCCGCGTCATGCGGCATGAGGCCTTTGTTCGGGGTGTAGTATACCGGTAGTACGCACGCTTCGGGTGCGTGTAGACTGGGTTCGATTCCCAGCACCCCGACCAAAGGTCTTATGAAAAAGCTGGGCTGTAAGTAAAACTTTCTGCCCATTACTCGGACGGCATGAAAACACGTTTTCGCGCCGTTCCTCATTCCGGGCTGTAGTATACCGGTAGTACGCATGCATGGGGTGCATGTAGACCGGGTTCGATTCCCGGCAGCCCGACCCGAGTTTGTTCACTGCAAAACTTTTTGCAGACAAAAAGTTTTTGAGAGCTCGCTCGGAAAAAATGAGTATGCGAGCATCTCATTTTCTTCCTCACTCGCTCCCGTCGTTCAATGGATAGGATGCCTCCCTCCGAAGGAGGCGATGTCAGTTCGATTCTGGCCGGGAGCACCAGTCGGTTATAATCCGACCTTCGGGCGATTAGCTCAGTTGGTTAGAGCGCTCCCTTCACACGGGAGAGGTCTGGGG
>CAYZDT010000066.1:0-3428 GCA_964477415.1 uncultured Candidatus Saccharibacteria bacterium
CGCTTGGGTAGCTCAGTTGGTTAGAGCATTCGCCTGAAGAGCGAAGGGTCGTGAGTTCGAATCTCACCCCAAGCACATACGCAGTATTGTCGGGAGCGCCGCACCTGCGTGCGGCGTGTGTGAGATTCGAATGCCGGAGCCATGCCGGAAGGCGGGCGAGGCGGGGTCGAGAACTCTTAGCATTTTACGAGTCTTCCGAGTAAAATGCTTAGAGATTCGTGACCGAATCTCACCCCAAGCACCTGTTACCGTAAAGATGCACTGGTAGTATTACCTGTATGGACTTCACACACTCCGCCAAACATTACGCCGCCCGCCCGCATGAAAAGATGCGCGAGGTTCTGATGAAGCCCGACGCGGAGGGGCCCGCGATTCACTACTACATGATTCGCGGGGGCAAAGACCAGCGGAACGTGACCGTATGGGAGCCGGGGCTTGTAGGGGGCGAATACGTCAAAACCTACGGCCATTATCATGTCGGCAACTTGGATGAGCACTATTGGATTATTTTGGGTGAAGGAATCGCGCTTCTTCAGAAGCGCGCTAAAGGCGAGGACGGTGCGCCTCTGGACGATGTTGTGGAAGAGTTTCAGGCTATTCGCGTGAAAGCGGGCGATATGGTGTATATGCCGCCCGAATACGGTCATTTGGTCGTGAATACCGCGAACACGTACCTCGTTACCGCGGACGACAGCCCCGTGAACTTTGAAGAGAAAGACGCGGTATCTCTTCCCGGCCACGCCGATTACGAACCCGTGAAGCGCATGAAAGGCTTCGCCTATTACGTCATAGAAAAAGACGGTAAGCCTGCGCTTGTAAGAAATCCGCTCTATAAAGAAGTGCAGAAAGAGGACTTGGGCGACATTCCCGTCATATAAAAAATCCCGCCTGAGGCGGGATTTTTCTTAGCCGCGGACTTTGAGTTTCGTCTGGCGGTCCTTGTTTATTTTCGGAAGACGGATACTGAGAAGGCCGTGCTTTTCTGAAGCTTCCGCCATATCGACGTCTATTTCGGCCGGCAGAACGACCGTCCGGGCGAATGCGCCCCAGTAGAGTTCCTGATACACGTAATTATCTTCGCGGATGTCTTTTTGTTCGACGCGCTTGCCTTTTATAGTCACCATGTCGCGCGTAATCGCGATATCCAAATCTTCGGGTTTGACTCCCGCAACCAATGCGCGAATGACGATTTCCGCGTCGTCCTGATACACGTCCACCGTAAGCTGAGCGGCCGCGGCTTCGTCCGGATGGACGGGTACCATCTGCGCCGCAGGGGCGGGGGACATTTGGCGAGGGGCAGCGCTCTCGTCGTCCTCGTCCTCGAACGTATCAAAATCGCTGTCGGCGTGAGCGCCGGTCAGTCTGTCGAAGAATGAAGGTTTCTTTCCCATAGTGCGTCTGCGGTTAGGATTTCATAAATGTTTTTTCCCACCATGCGGGGCGGCGCACCGCCTTCACACGTTCCAAGGTCAGAAGAAGGAAGATGATGCCGACCCAGACGCCGACGAATACCGTCAGGATATTGCTCGCGCCTGTAGTGATTATAAGGAAGTTAAAAACCGCATGCAATGAAACTGCGAGGATAACTCCTACCGCGCCGAACCAGAATTTGTCCGCGGTTTCGCGATAGTAGGCAAATGCCAATGAGCCGCCGATAATTGCGGATGAGAGAACGTGAATCAAAGATGCACCGATAAAGCGCAGGTTTCCGGTGACGATGCTTTCAAGAAGCTTGCCGTCATTTATCGGCGTTAAAAGAAAGAGCGTATTTTCGAGGGCCGCGAAACCGAGAGCGATTGAAATCATGTAAATCGGGAGGTCGATGGGTTCGTCGACGGCGGAGTTTCTGAGTACAAAAAAAAGAGCGAATGCGAGTTTCACCACCTCCTCAATCAGCGCCCACAAAAGAAACAGTTGGAAGGAGACGGGAATGCCGAGGTCGATAACTATCTTTTCCAAAGGCAGCACAATCGGCACCGCGAGCATGCCGACGAGGAATGTGCGCACCACCAAGGCGCGCGGTTCGGGCCGCCTGCGGTCCTCGAAGAGCCAGAACACAAGCCAAATAACCGCAGGAATAAAACCTGCAGCCAAAGCCACCAAGGCGGAGCCTATATTGATACCGAAGAGATCGGCCACCTCAATAGTCTAGCGCGCTATTTCGGCCACTCGGCGACCATCAACATCTCCGCGTCTTTCGTTGGCAGGTGCGACCAGATTTCTTCAGTCACGAACGGCATAAACGGATGCAGCATCTTGAGAGACGAGGAGAGAAGCGCAAGAAGCGTTTTTTGGCGCGAGAGTTTTGCGCCAGCGTCTTCGCCTTTCAATATGGGTTTCGACTCTTCAATGATTTTGTCCGCAATCTCATGCCAGACGTAGTGATAGAGAGTCTCAGAGGCGAGGTGGTAACGATAGTTATTGAGATGCCCCGTTACTTCAGCTGTAACTTCAGAGAGGCGCTCGCATATCGGTTCGTCGGCTTCGGCGGTTTTTGCGTTTCCGATATCTGTGCCTTCCGTTTCGGAAAGAATGAAGCGCGCTACGTTCCAGAGCTTATTTGCAAACTTCTGGTACGCGCCGACTTTCTGGGGGTCGAGGTTCAAATCGGTACCCGGCGTATTGCCGACGACGAGTCCCATGCGCAAGGCGTCCGTGCCGAATTTTTCCGTAACTTCCAACGGGCTAATCACATTTCCTTTCGATTTGGACATTTTCTGCCCCTTCGCGTCCCGCACGAGGCCGTGGAGATATACGTTTTTGAAGGGAACGTTGCCCGTGCGGTAGAGGCCGAGGATTGTCATGCGGATGACCCAGAAGAAGAGAATATCCGCGCCCGTTTCCATAACGGAGGTCGGATAGAATTTTTTAAAGTCTGGAGAGTCGGGGTATCCCAAAGTCGCAAAGGGCCACTGGCCCGAGGAGAACCACGTGTCGAACGTGTCCGGGTCTTTTTCCAACGAACCGCCGCATTTCGGACACGCGGATAGCGCATCTTCAACGTCGACGAAGCCGTCATTGCAGGAAGCGCAGAGTTTTGCGGGAATCGGGATGCCCCACGCAATCTGGCGGGAAATGTTCCAGTCTTCAATCGAATTCAGCCAGTGAAGCGCGATTTTCTTGTGCTGTTCGGTAAGAATACGCACCTCGTCTGTCTCTATCGCTTTGATAGCGGGTTTTGCCAAGGGTTCCATTTTCACGAACCACTGATTGCGTATCTGCGGCTCGATGAGCGTGTTGCATTTGTAGCAGACCTGCACCGAGTGGACGTATTTTTCATCGGTTTTATCCAAAAGCCCCTTCGCGGCGAGCTTCTCTATAATTTTCGGACGCGCCTCAAGTATCTTCATACCCGCGAACTCCTCCGCTATAGACAAAAGTTTGCCGCGTTCGTCGATAACCTGTTCATAGGGAAGGGAATGGCGCTT
>CAYZDT010000067.1:0-3401 GCA_964477415.1 uncultured Candidatus Saccharibacteria bacterium
TGCCCCGTCTGCCCGATATTAGCGCCCGCCAAAAGCTCAAGTATGTCTTTGAGGCGCACGGAACTTCCGTTCAGGCGGTACTCGTTGACGCCGTCGCGATTTACGACGCGCTCAATCACCACTTCATCAAAGTCGAGGTTCAGAAAGCGCGAACTGTTGTCAAACGTTATGGCGACCGCGCCGCGGTTCGCGCGCGGCGCGGCATTCGAGCCGTTCCAAATCAGGTCTTCGCCGCGCTTTCCGCGCATCGATTTCATCGATTGCTCGCCCAAAACGAACCGGATAGACTCAGCGACGTTCGATTTTCCGCTGCCGTTCGGACCCACGATGGCGACAACCGAGGTGGAGAAATCAAACGTCGTCTTCTTGGCGAAAGACTTAAAACCCGATATTTCGAGCCGGGTCAGGTTCATGGGGCTATTATAGGCTATTTTAAACGCGGCGTTTGTCCGCCTCGGCCAAAAGGCGCGCGAGTCGCGCTTCGTAGTACGGACCGTCTACCGCGTCGCGGTACGGGTCGTGGGATACGCGGCGCAACTCGCTCACGGAATGCGCGACTTCGTCGGAAATGCGCTCCTGATTGTGTCCGATGGGTTCCGTGTTCATGTCAGTCTCAGAGTACCGCTGCTAAAGAGCGTGTCAAATACTACTCGCAATTCTCGTCCTAACCTCCGGACGAGCCGAGAATGATATTGAAAGATTGCGTGCCGCCCCCTCTCCCTTCGCCGTCGACGACGCCCGAGCACGTGGTATTCAAAAAGTCGGAGTAGTTCGAGTTCGCGGGCTTATTCATCTGGCGCGCGAATATAACCGCGTAGTATTTTCCCCCGCAGTTGTGGCGACCGTCGTAGTAATAATAGAACGTTGCGTTCGAGGGCCCTGTCGGATCGACGGGAGTGCCTGCCATATACGGCGCTATTGCCGTTTTGAACGTGGTGTTCGTTGAAACATTTCCGTTAGCGCCTGATGCTTCCGTGGGATACGTGTTATAGCGCGTGTAATACAGCTGCAAAGCGGACTCAAGCTGGCGCACGTCTGCCATGCGCCGTTTGTCCTGCGCCTCAAGCTGGGCGTTTGAAACCGCCGCTAAAACAGCGGACGCCAGAAAGCCGATAATAGACACGACGACCAGAAGTTCTATTAGAGTGAAGCCTCGCCTCATATGCTTCGGTTTGAAGGAATAATCTCGCCTTTTCGCGGCACGTCGGAGCCAAGAGTGGGTTCTTCGGGGACGGCGGATAAGACGAGATACACGGCTCCGATGACGAGTGCAGAGAAAAGAAAGCCGAGAATCAGCTGATTCTGCGTCTCATTTAAAGCTCGCGTAAGTCCGGACCGCATCGGGCGAGGCCGAACGGGCGGAAGCGTATTGCCTTCGTCGAATTGCACGCCCTTTTCCACGGATTCACGATATCACGCGAAAAAGCGTGCGCAGGCGGAATAAACAAAAACTATCCTGCTCCGTTCTCCAAGAGCGCTTTTTTCGCGGCTTCCTGCTCCGCTTCCTGCTTTGACTTGCCTTCTCCTTCCGCCAGAGAAACGTCGCCCACGGTAACAGATACGACGAAGCGCTTGTCGTGGTCGGGGCCTTCGGCGGAAACGGTTTCATACTTCGGCGTGAGCCCGTATTTTGCCTGCGCATATTCCTGAAATTCGCTCTTCGCATCGCGCCACGTTCCCTTCTCTAGAACCTCTTTCATCCGCGGCAAAAGATGCTGCGTGATGAATCCGTTCGCGGCGCCGTATCCCTGATCGAGGTATATCGCGCCGACAATCGCCTCGAACGCGTTCGCAAGTATTGTCGCGCGCGCGCGGCCCGTGTCTTTCGCTTCGCCGCGGGAGAGAAGCATGCACTCGTTCACCCCGAGTTCCTCTGCGACCGACGACAGCATCACCGCATTCACCAGTGCCGCGCGATAGCTGGTCATCTCGCCTTCGTCGGAATCGGGATATGCGCGGTAGAGGTAATCGGTTACGGAAAGTTCAAGAACCGCGTCTCCCAAAAATTCGAGACGCTCATTGTGTTCGCCGTGGGCGGGCGCTTTTCCGCCGCGCGCCTCGTTCACGTAACTGCGGTGCGTAAACGCCAAATCCAAAAGCGTCGCATCCTTAAATACGGCGCCGGACTTTTCTTCAAAGCGCTTTCTCGCGGCTATGTGTGCGGGATTTGATTTCATATGCGTTTTGCCGCGGCAATGCCGGCTTCGATTACGGACATGAGGTCGTTATACGACGGAATATCTTTTAATTCTTCTTCGGAAACCCACCGCGCGTCTTTCACGCCTTCGCTTTTCTTTACCGTCAGTTTCTGCTTTTTCGGAAGTACGGCGAGGTAGTACCCGACAGTGCGCGCGATTCTCCCGGTTTCGGGTTCGTGCGCGATATATTCATGCTCGCCCACGGGTTCCGCAATGTCTGCATCGACGCCCAGTTCATCCTTCATCGCGCGCTTGGCGGCGGAATCCGACAGTTCGTTTTCGCGAGAGCGCGCTTTCGGCAGGGTCCACTTGCCGAACGCATCGAGTACCATCGCAATCCACGTCATGCCCTCTTCGTGTGCGCAGACGATCGCGCCGCCCAAGGCTTCGTGCGGCAGAGGTACCGGCGTTTTAACCGCGTCGGTTTTTCCGGGGCTCCCGATGTCGCGGTAGACGGCGCCCAAAACGCCGTTCACGAATTTTCCGGTCGCATCTCCCCCGTACGATTTGCCGAGTTCAATCGCTTCGTTCAAGGCGACTTTGGGCGGCACGGCCGAGCGGTCGCCGAACAAAAGCTCATAGAGCCCGATGCGGAGAATGTTCCGGTCGACGGGCGCAATTTTATCCAAGGGCCACTGCGGCGCGGCTTTTGCGATGATACCGTCCAATTCGTCCCGTTTTCTCAGGATTCCGGACAAAAGAAAAACCGCGAATTCGCGGTCGGTATCCCCGTGCGCCGGGTCTTTCAGGTTTCTCTCAAGTACGGAGGACGCGGCGCTTTCGGAAAGCGCGTTCTGCATGTCGCTCTCAAAAAGAGTCTGCAACACTACCGAGCGTGAAATATGCCGCGATGCCATATTGAAAGAACGTCCGTATTCAGAGTAGCGCGATCAAAAAAACGCGCAAGCCCTGATACTTCGTTATTTTGCCTTTTCTTCCGTTGCCTTCTCTTCCGAGGGTGCGGAAGCCTCGCGGGACGCGCGCGATTTCTGGGCGCGGGTCGCGCGCTTGGCGTTTTTGTCCATGACGGAGCGTCCGCGGTAGGTGGAACCGTCCAAAAGAACGCGGTGGCGCGGGTGCACCGTACCCTCCTTCGAAACCGTGAGGCGGGTGCCTTTCAAGGCGTGGTGCGAACGGCGGTTAGCCGTGTGCGCACGCGTATGTCTCATTCGTACGACCATAGTCCGAAGATAGTAGCCTAAA
>CAYZDT010000068.1:0-3355 GCA_964477415.1 uncultured Candidatus Saccharibacteria bacterium
ACCAAGCCGCGGCTGTTCAAACTCCCTACGATATTGATCACGGGCGAGCTTAAAAGTGGAAGCGGTATCGCGCGGCCGAACGCGAGCTTTATGACTACAAAAATAACAACGACCGCACCTGCGGCAAACAGAGCTGAAAGCGCCGAAAAAATCCGGCGGCTATTCTGGAGCGCAAAAAACGCCGCTACAGAAAGTCCGGCGCCGAGGAGCGAGAATGCGAACGTGTCAGGCTCAACCTGATACCCCCAGAACGAGAGCGCCGGGTTTGAAGAAAATGCCGCCGAGATAAGATACGCAACCGGCAGCGCGACTATGCCGCCCAAAAGCGGAGTAACAGAAAGCGACAGCGAACGGTCTTTTACGATGCGGTACGTAATTGCGGAGAAAAGCACCGCAAGCGCAATGAACGCAAGAAGAGTTTTTGAAAATTGCGCGGAAACTTCGGCAAGAGGCAGGAAGAATACAGGGAGAAGGAATGCGAGCGCGACGACGCTGAGAGCCGGAATATCGGACCAAAGGCTTTTTTCGCCGGAGGCTGAAGGGGTATCCATAGAAAATTGCTTTGAGATAATAATGAAGAAATTGTATCACGCGCGGCGGCCGAGTTCGGGCGCAAACCTCTAAAGAAACACCCCTGCTTTCGCAGGGGTGAATCATTTTCGCGCGTCGCACCGGTAAGCCGAATTCTGTCTTCTCCGACGTAACGTCGGAGGAGGCGGTTATTCATCTGGGACGAACGTCGCCGTTCGCCTCAAGCGGCACTCCCCTTACGGGGCACGGCCTTGCACTCGGATATGTATTTAGCCGTTTCATTTCCGCATTACTGCGGAACTCATCCCGGATAAAAAATTACCCGGGATGCCTTGGAATCGCTTCCTCGGCGTTTCTGCTCGCAACACGCGCCCGTGCGCATACGGGCGTGCGGGCGTTACCCGCTATCCTGCTACTTACGCTTGCGCGCAAGTGAGTGTTCGGACTTTCCTCTCCTTTTAAAGAGCAACTGCCTGGTGCTCTTTTAATTATACCACGAATACGACAAAGAGGCTATCCGCGCACGCCGAGCGCCGCGCGTATGAGTGAAAGACCTTCCTGATAGAGTTGTTGAACGCGTGCGTTTGATACCCCGAATTCTGCGGCCAAGGACGCGAAAGTTCTTTCCTTGCCGAAATGTTCGCGGAAAATATGCCTTTGTCGTTCAGTGAGGCCGTAGCGTTCGAGGTTCGTTAAGATTGCTGCGGCATCTATCCGGTCGTCCGTTGACGTATCGGATTCGCTCACGGCAAAACTCACGGCGCTTTCTGTGATGCCGCCTCTATCGGATTCGTCTAACTCGGCTGAATCGGACACGAGGGCAACTCCTGCTCTTAGTGCGTGCACGGGTATCTCCCGCCTTCCGCTCCGCGCTTTCGACCTCGTCGCATACGGAATGCGGACGTCGCTCATACTTTCGTACCCCGCCTCTGCCATGAGCGACCTTACCCACGTTCGGGCATGGTTGCCGAACGAGCCTTTCTCGGGTTTGAAAGTATTCAAAGCACGGATAAGCGCGTTCGCGCCGACGCTAATAAATTCTTGGTATCCCATGTGCGAAAACCGTGCGGAGTAGTAGCGTGCCCACTTCCCCACTAACGGCTGAAACGCGATAACGATTTCATTTTGAGCGGCCGCATCTCCGTACAGTCGGTAATGTCTCGCAAGCTCAGTAATACGCTCGGCAGAAAGCGCTCCTTCAAGCTGAGGGCGGTTTTGTGCCGTCCGTACATTCCTCCGTGCTTCTGCCCCCGCTCTCATAGTCAATTTCCTAAAGAAGATACGCCCGAGAGAGGTTTAAGTCAAAAATTGGAGAGTTCAACGGCGCAGACGCCGCTTAGTACTTCAGGCGATAGAAAGCAGGGCGACCGCGATAAACGCGAATACGAGGCCGAGAATCGCAAGAGGACTCAACTGTTCGTTAAAGATGACGACGCCGATGAGAACGGTTGCGACTAGGCTCAAGACGGACCAAATAGCCCCGACTATAGAAAGCTGATTCTTCTCTAGAATCGCGGGAAGCCATGCAAGCGTTCCCAATGCGTATGTGCACACGATAATAACGACATACGTAACGCTCGGATTGAGCGCAAATTTTTTCGAAAGATATTCTCCGTACGCAAAAATCAGCGCCGATACGACGAGCCAAACTAGAGCAGGAATTGCGAGAATAATATTCATATTCGTATCAGATGCGGAGACGGCGAGATTCGAACTCGCGAGGAGTTTCCCCCTACCCGCTTTCCAAGCGGGCGCACTCGACCACTATGCGACGTCTCCGTGTTGACGTTTTATATCATGCCGTGAGAGATGCTGCATCTGCCCACATTGCTTCTATTATCTCTTGAAGCCTGAGAAATTCTTTCTTCCCCGAAAAGCGAATTTTCAGAGTACCGAGCGGATTCGGTTTGAACTTTGAAATTTTAGCCTTAAGCATAATGATTTTTTGGAATTGCGCTAATGGAAGTCCGGTATAGACGCTCCATGCCTTCATAACCTTCTTCTGATTGAGATCCGGATAGATAAAGAGTTGTGCCTTGATTCTTTCTTTATCAATTTTCAGCACCGATACCATGAACCTTAAAAACAAGGAAACAATCTTGGGGTCGGAATTAGTGAACTCTATCGCGTAAATATAAGTGTTTTTATAACGCGGGTCTTTACGGAGCTTCGTACCCTCGCACACATAAAGAAGAGCACCTGCTGTTTTCAGTTCGCGCAGAGTCATCACTTGCTATATTAGCATGTGACGACGTGCTGCGGAATGAGACTCAGCTCTTCCCCAAAAGCGCCGCGACGCGTTCTTCTACGGGTGGAAGAAATGAGAACTGCTTCTCATTTCTTCCGGTTCCGCGAAGCGGAATTGGCCGTTGCCGAAAGGCAGGCCAAAGGAGGACAGGCGCCGGTCAAGAACGACCAAGCAAAGCTTGGACTCGTTCTTCGACCGGCGGATGCGTCGCAAAAAGCTTGTTGATGAACTGCCCTGCTTTCGCCCCAAACGGATTCGCAATAAAAAGGTGCGCCGTCGCATGCGATGCGTTTTGCATGGGTCCTCCGTACGAACTGATTTTCGTGAGCGCGCTCGCAAGCCCCTCTGGATATCGCGTCAAAAGAGCGCCGGACGCGTCCGCCAGAAACTCCCGCTTTCTTGAAATGGCGAGCTTTATAAGCTGCGCGGCTATCGGCGCAAGTATCGCCGCGACCAGAGCTACGATTGCAAAAATCGCGCCGGCGCGGCCGTTGTCGTCGCGGCTTCCTCCGCCGAAATGCGACATCCGTAAAAACATATCCGCGAGAATTGCGACGAAGCCCGCAAGAACCACGG
>CAYZDT010000069.1:0-3286 GCA_964477415.1 uncultured Candidatus Saccharibacteria bacterium
CCGTTCGGAGGCTATTTTGTTATTTTTCCATCGAAGCGTCGTACTGCCCGAGAGCGGCGAGGCCGTTCATTTTCGCGCGATGCAAGAGTGCAGCCTGCGCTACAGGAACATTTTCAGCCTTTCCTGCCCACGTCTTAAGGGGCTTATCCTGAAGCGCGCGGCCGTACGAGAACGACAAGGTCCACGGCAGTGCTCCCGTTTTCACCATTGCGTTCAAATTCGCAGTCGCTTCAATGTCCGACTGTCCGCCCGAAAGAAACGCCTGTCCGACGAGGGTATTGGGGAGAATCTTTTTGAAAATCGCCAAAGTCTCCGTTGCCACTTCCTCAGGAGGCGCAACGCGAAGTTCTTTGCCGGGAACGACCATATTCGTTTTAAGGATGATTCCTTCAATTAGAACTCCACGCTCTTTGAGAGCCGCAAAGACAGCGGTAAGAGCCCGTTCGGACGCGTCGCGGCATGCCGCTATATCGTGTCCGCCGTCCATCAATACTTCAGGTTCGACAATCGGCACAATGCCCGCCTCCTGGCAGAGGTATGCGTATTCGGCGTGAATGCGCGCATTTTCTTTGATGTTCGCGTCAGTCGGAATGCCGTTTCCAATTGTGATAACGTTTCTCCACTTCGCAAACGCCGCGCCCATATCCGCATATTCCTTAAGACGAGCCGCAAGCGTGTCCAATCCCTTCGTTACCTTTTCTTCGGGAGAGCCGGGCATTTCTATGAGCCCCTCGTCGACTTTAATACCGGGCAGAATGCCGGCTTCCTTAAGCATCGCAAGAAACGGACGTCCGTCTTTCGCGGACTGTCTGAACGTTTCATCGTAAAGAATAACGCCTGATATATGCGCATTAAGACCGGGCGCGGAAAAGAGCATTTCGCGGTAGTCGCGGCGGTTTTCTTCCGTGTTCTCGACATTTATCTTTGCGAATCGCTTCGCGATGGTGCCGGTCGATTCGTCGGCGGCAAGTATTCCTTTTCCGGGCGCGACCATTTGCTTCGCGATCGCGTTCAGTTTTGCAATATCCATAATTATCTCGGGTGTCTGGTTTTAATAAATCTGATTGTATGCGGATTCAAGGACATCACCACGGACGAGGTGATGATGCGGTCGTCTTCGAATATCACGCCGTCGCCCAAGGGTCCCGTCATGACGCCGGTTGCAGTAAAGCTGATATCATCGCCCTTCGCCAAATCTTTCGTAGTCAGGACTTTCGAAAAGTCGGTGACGCCGGCTTCATTCAAACGCTTCACGTGCTTTTCATCCTTCGGCTTCCAGCGGCACTGAATTTCGCCGTCAAACGCGCGCAGGGCCGCGGCGGCTAAGACCGCCTCCGCCGAGCCGCCGATGTTCATCAGAAGGTCTATGGGGGAATCGCGAAGGCATGTTGCGATAGCCATGGCGACGTCGCCGTCGGAGAAAAGCTGGACGCGCGCGCCCGTTTCCCGTATCTGCCGTATGCGGTCCTGCTCGCGCTCGCGGTCAATAACGGCAACAATAAGCTCCCCGACGTCTTTGCCGAGAGCCTTGGCGACCTTGAGAACGTTATCTTTTACGGGCGCGTCGATATCTATAACGCCAGCTGCTATGCGGTTCGTCGCGATTTTCTCCATGTACGAATCCGCCGCGTGATACAGGGAGCCTTCGGGGCCGGTTGCGATAACGGAAAGCGCGTTCGTTCTGCCGTTTGCGACCGAATCGGTGCATTCCAAAGGATCAATCGCTATTTCGTACAAAGGTCCTTCGCCCGTACCCACTTTTTCGCCGACGTACAATTCCGCCGACTCGTCTTTCGCGCCCTCTCCGATAACAATTACGCCGTTGAAGTGAATGCTGTTGAAATGCTCGCGCATCGCATCGACAGACGCCTGATCGGCCGCTTTTCCGTCTCCTTTGCCGATCCATTTCGCGGCTGCAATTGCGCCGACTTCAGTCGTGCGGACAAAATCCAGTGCAAGGTGGCCGTTTGTCATAAAAATAAAAAACTAATGCCGTCAGTATACCCTACCCTCCGCCCATCTTTGTTGTCACAGTAAAACTTGAAGTAGTTGGTTATTTATTGCATAATTCGCACCTCATGAAAGAGGCTCTATACCTCGGAAACCTGCGGCGCGAAATCACCCGCCCGCGCCTTGAACCGATTGTTCCGCATCAGGAAACGCTCCGTCTGCGCATGGGTGCGGCAAAAATAACCGAACGGCTCGACGACGCGCGGAGAGAACGCATGGACGCTATATTTACGCGCCTTGCGGAATTGCGCACGGAAACCGATAAGCTTGAGCAGGACGGCAAGCACGGCGTGTATCTTGCAACCGGACTCCTTCTTCTTATCGCCTTTTTGCGAAATGCAGAAAACGCCGAAGTCATACGAACCGGAGGAATGATGTTTGTTGCGCAGTTTATGAACGCGGGTCTTGCCGCTTTGCGCCATCAGCGTGTCGCGTGGAAAGCGTTTGCGCGCGTGCGAGATATTCTGCAGGAAGAACCTGCAGTCACAGGCGACCCTGAAACAAGCGTGCCGAGCGGCGATTAGCGTCCCGTCGAGCCAAAACGGCCCCCTCCGCGTTTCGTATCCCAGTTGATTTGGTCTTTGCCGACAGCGGTAATAGTGGGCGCAAGGACGGGCTTAAAGAGCATCTGCATAACCGCGTCGCCCTTTTTAAACGTGAGCGTTTCAGTTCCGATGTTTCTGAGCCACAAGGTCAGACCTTTCTCATCTTCAGGGTCGGAACGGTAACCCGCATCAACAACCGTCGCTCCGGGAATAAGGCCTCTGCCGCCGTTTCCGGTTCTCTGCTCTATGCGCACAAAACCCCGCGCGAGCATGTCAGAAATCGGAATATCAATCACAAGGCCGGTCGGGACTTTAACGTCCTGTCCGGGTTCGACGGTGAAATCTACCGCGGTGCGCAAATCATAGCCCGCGTCTTCTTCTTCAAAAGCGCGCGCAGGAAGCGGGATGCCTTCCGCCAGGGGCGTTTGCCAGATTTTTATCTCGCGGAACATCCGCAGAAACTTTCCGTATTCCAAAAGTTCTTTTAATTCGTCGATTCTCCCCTCCCGCAAGACCTCGGCGAGTTGCTGTAAGACGAGTATGTCTTCCTGAGATAGTTGTGTTGCTTCGCGTCCTTGGTCCATAACGTATTTTTATTTTAACATTTTATTTTTGAATGTCAAAATGAGTTCTCGTCTTAACTTAAAAACGCCCTGCCGGGGCGTTTTTAAATCGGATGCGGTGAAATTATATCTCTTATCCGAACCTATTTCGAGAACTCTTGAGGCCGC
>CAYZDT010000070.1:0-3194 GCA_964477415.1 uncultured Candidatus Saccharibacteria bacterium
TTGCTCGTCAGCTCCCCGTAACTTTTCGCAGACGTGCTGCGTCCTTCATCGCTCTCTAGAGTCTAGGCATCCACCATACACCCTTCAAACTTCCGCGAGGAAGTTTGAAAACCACATAACGATTGATTGTTCTTGCGAACGATCATTGTTGCGGAAATATCTTTCGACATTTCCTGTTTATGCTCGATGTTCTCTATATGATGTCTTATTCGATTGTCAACGAACTGATTCACGAGGGAACAAAAAAGACCGCTTCTCGCGGCCGACAACGGAAAGCATAACGCTTGCCCGCTATTGCCGCATTGTGCCTTTGAAGTTCTTACTCATAAATCGTCTGCGTAGTATATGCGCCGAAAGCGGCAAAGTCAAGCAAATCAAGGGCCTTTTAGGAAAAACGGGGGTGCGAAAAACCGATATGGCTTAAATAAAGGCTTTTTTGAAAAAGAGGCCTAAAAGGCCTCTTTCCTATCCCCAGTTTTTCCCCTTTTTTTAGTACTGCGTCCTTGGTTTCGGAGGAGGAAAACGGCGGCCGTGCTCGGCAGCAAGCATCTGCACGTTTCCGCGCAAAAGCCGAAGAGGGCTATCGTCTTTGGCAATCATCCCCGTTTGCTCGTAATGATGAATGCGGCCATACAAGCCTTGTTTAACTCGGCCGAACTTTTTATCGCCCCAGTCTGCGGTGAGCTGCGCCAATGCATCGGCGGTATAGAACACTTCAAAGTTGACCGATTCGCGAGCCATACTTTTCTTACCATGACAGTACTCCTCACCGTGTTTCTTGTCAAAAAGAAAAAGTCACGGGCCGCTTCGCGCCCGCGACCCCGCCTCGCCTGCCTGCCGGCATGGCTCCGACCCGCTCACGCAAACAAAAACACCGCGCAGGCGGTGTTTTTGTTTCATTCGCGCCTCGCGTAAGCGAGGTGTTTTTAAGGAGAAACAATTAGTGCTTGTGATTGCCCATCTCCATCTTCATCTTCTCGATAGCGCGAGCAGCCGCTTCCTGGCCGCCCAAACCGAAGGCAAGACCGACGGCAAGAGAGACGGCAACAACAACGCCCGTGAAGAGAGTCTGCACGAACGCAGTTGCAACCTGAAGCTGCGCAAGAACCGCAAGAACGGTGAAGATCCAGATCGCCCACTTCGCGACCGAACCCGCCATATCGGCTCCGGCGACATTGGCCGCCTTCGCAGCGCCAGCGACGACATCGCGCGCAACGTGCGCAACAACGGCTCCCACGAGGAGCATCAACGCCGCAACGATAACTTGCGGGAGGTACGAAAGAACGACGCCCTGAAGGAACGCATTGACCTGCGTCAATCCGAGAACTTCAAGAGACGCCATCAAGAAGACGACGATGAAGAACCACTGGACGAGCATGCCGAGGAATGCGCCGGAGTCCAAAGAGAAGCCTGCGCGCTCCACAACTTCGTTCAAGCCCGTCGACTTCAACGCCATGTCGAGCTTAACCGCTTTGATAACCTGATTCACGATTCTTCCGAGCGCAGCTCCGATGAGCCAGCCGAGAACGAAAATGATGACTGCGACGACAACGTTCGGGATGAACGCTATGATTCCAGTTCCGAGGTTCTGGAACGACTGCGTCAGCACATCAGCCCATGTTTGAATAAGCATGTAGGTTTAACTTCAAATAATAATTAAATAAAGTGAGTTTAGGGAAAACCCTCCAATAATGGTAGCACCCCCTGCACTCTCGCGAGGGGGTGCTGTGAATATGCCCTTTCCGGTTTTACGGCTTAAACGCGACCTAATACGACGCGGTGAGCGAAGTCAAACACGTCTCTCAAGAGGCGATCGTTGGCTTCAAGACGGCCTTTGTACTCCTTGGCTTCAAGAACGGCATAGCGCAAAGGGAGCGCAACTCCGGATTCTATCTTTTTGACGGCTTTCGGTATGCCGGGGTGTTTGGGACGGCGCGTCACGATCAGCAAATCCAATGACGAGCGAGGGTCGCGCGTCAGAACTCCGCTCGCGACAAGCATCGTCGTCCCTCCTACTCCGCGAAAGGCGGAGGAAATAGTTTTGTCCGCAGGCTGCGTGGTCGCATCAAGAAACGCACGCACCGCATCCGCATACGGATGCGACGACGCGTACGCGTACCATATTTTTTTCGGCTGGCTGCGTTTCTGAATAATGCCGAGGCGCGCAAGCGCTTTCAGTTCGAGGTCGGCGGTTTTCTTCGGCATCCCGAGAGCGGCGGCCGCGTCGAGAGCGGTGAAGCGGTCTAACGGCTGGGACGAGAAAAATTTGAGGAGCTTGATGCGGTTCGGCGAAGTGAACAGTTTTGTAAGCTCCTTGAACATCGATGATATTGTACTCGCCTTTTTGGAAAAACAAAAAGCCTCCAAAAAGGAGGCTTTTTGAATGCATTTAAAGCGACTTAGGAAAGTTCGACTTTTCCTCCTGCCGCTTCGATGTCGGTCTTCAACTTTTCGGCATCTTCCTTCTTCACGCCCTCTTTGAGCATAGCGGGAGCGCCGTCGACAAGGTCCTTCGCTTCCTTCAAACCGAGAGCGAGAGCTTCTTTGACGATTTTGATTACCGCAATCTTATGATCACCACCTGAAACGAGTTTGACGTTGTAGGTCGACTTCGCTTCAGCCGCCTCGCCTGCGCCTGCTGCGGGAGCCGCCGCGACCGCGGTCGCGGAAACGCCCCACTTCTCTTCAATTGCTTTGACGAGGTCGTTCAATTCGAGAACGGTCATCTTCTCGACTGCCTCGATGATTTGATTCTTATCCATGGTTATATATTAGGATTTTGTTTTCGCGACCTCGCTCATTGCTATTGCAAAGCGCTGGATCGGCGAATTGATAACGTTCACGAACATACCGCGCAAGATAGGAGTCGGCGGAATGGTCGCAATAGAAAGCGCTTCAGGCTGCGAGAGGAACTTGCCCTCGAATACGCCGCCCAAGAGCGCCAGTTTGCCCGCGAATTTCTTCGCGAAGCCGTGAATGCCGCGCGCGGGCGCGGTCAAATCGTCGCCTTCCTTCAGGTACGCGTACGCCACTTCGCCCGTAAGTTCAGGCATATCGCCCGAAACGCCCACGTCGCCGAGGGCTTTTTTGAGAAGCGTTTTCTTGGCGACCGAGTACTTAACCCCCTCTTTCTTAAGAGCGGCGCGAAGTTCATTCACTTCCGCGACGGTAAGGCCTTTGAACCCTACGAACAC
>CAYZDT010000071.1:0-3055 GCA_964477415.1 uncultured Candidatus Saccharibacteria bacterium
CAAGAACCACGGCAATCGTCATGACCAGAATGTCGCGGTTTTTTACATGCGACAGCTCGTGCGCGATGACGCCCTCCAATTCCGTCCGGTTCAGAATGGCGAGCAGTCCGGTGGTGGCCGCAACCACCGCATGCTTTTCGTCGCGGCCCGTTGCAAACGCGTTCGGAGCGGGGTCGTTGACGACATACAGTTTCGGCATCGGCATACCCGCCGTAATCGCAAGGTTTTCGGTAACCGTGTAGAGGTCGAAATATTCCTCGCGCGCCGCGGGTTTTGCATGCGTCATCGAGAGAACGATTTTGTCCGAAAACCAGTAGCTGCCGACGTTCGCGAGAAGCGAGAACCCGACCGCGATATAGAGAATCGCAGGATTGCCGTAGTACCACGACATCGCCCAGCCGATTGCGATAACGATAATCAAAAACACTCCCATGAGGAGGAAAGTCTTTCCGAGATTCTCCGAACGTTCGTGGTAGAGATCAGCCATTTTTTTCGTAATGGGCGCGGACGGCGCGTAAAGAATCCGTGTGGTACAGCTGCCACAGCGCTTCGCGCAGGGGCCCTGCCTGATAGGTTATGTCTTCGTTCAAAAGCGCGCGGGAAAGGCTGCGGTTCGCCGACTCATTTCCGAGAGGAGCGGGAAACAGGACGCGCTCGGCTTCCGCAGGCGTAAAATAGTCTCCTGCCGCTCCGTTCAGCGCGGTTTGGTAACCCGTGTAACTGTCGGACGTGAACGCGCCGTGATGCGCGCGGCGCGCGGCCGTAACGCGGCTGTCCCGCGCAAGAGAGACCGCAAGCATGAGAAGCTTTTCCGCTTCGCCCCGCTCAACTTCGGGCACTCCGTCGAATGAGATTTCGTAGCGCGCTTTCTTCATCTGAACTTTACGGCGACGGGATTCTTTGCGGCCTGCTCGGATTCAGCGAGCTCGAAGAATTCGCGCTTGCCGAATTTGAACATACCACCGACGATATTCCCCGGAAACTGCTCGAGGCCCGTATTGAGGCTCATGACCGCGGTGTTATAGAAGCGGCGCGCCGCCTGAATTTTATTTTCAGTGTCCGAAAGTTCGCGCTGCAACTCGAGAAAGTTCGTATTCGCCTTCAAATCCGGATACGCCTCGGAAACCGCGAACAATGATTTCAATGCGCCCGTCAGCATATTTTCCGCCTGTGCGTGGTCGGCCATGCTTGACGCGCCCATCGCCGCCGCGCGCGCCTTGGTCACGTTTTCAAATGCCGATGTTTCGTGAGCGGCGTATCCTTTCACGGTCTCAACCAAATTCGGAATCAAATCGTACCGGCGCTTCATCTGTACCTCGATGTCGCTCCACGCCTCTTTCGCGCGGTTTACCAAAGTTACGAATCCGTTATAAGAAGCGATAAGCCACGCCGCGAGAACCGCGACGATACCGATAAGAATGTAGAGTATTTCCATAGACTGCGCATTATAACAAAAAACCCCGCGCAAAGCGCGGGGTTTTTATCTTAAAAGTCCATTCCGCCGCCCATGCCGGGATTCGGCATGTCCTTCTTGTCTTCCGGTTCGTCCGCAATCGCGGCTTCGGTCGTAAGAAGAATAGCCGCCGCGGAAACAGCGTGCTGTACGCCGCCGCGGGTAACTTTAACGGGGTCGATGATGCCCGCCTCGAGCATGTCGGATACGATTTCGTCTTTCACGGCGTCATAGCCCGCCATGCCTTTGGCGTTTTTAACCGCCTCAACCACGACATCGCCCGAATCCTTTCCTGCGTTTATAGCAATCTGCTTCAAGGGACGGACGAGGGCGGAAAGAACAATGCGATAGCCTATCTCTTCTTCTTTGCTCATCTTCTTCCAATCCACGCCTGCCTCGACTTTCTGCGCCGCTTTTGCCAAAGCGGTGCCGCCGCCGGGGACGATGCCTTCCGCAATCGCCGCTTTGGTCGCATTCACTGCATCCTCAATCTTGTCTTTCAAATACTTCATCTCGGTCTCGGTCGCAGCTCCCACGCGGATAACCGCAACGCCGCCTGAGAGTTTCGCAATACGCTCTTCAAGTTTTTCTTTGTCGAACTTCGAGTCGGAAGCGGCAAACTGCGCTTTCAAAGATGCGACGCGCGCCTCGATGTCCGATTTCTTGCCTTTGCCGCCGACGATGACGGTCGAATCCTTCGTCGCAACAACGCGCGCGGCTTTGCCGAGCATGCCGATTTCGGCTTTATCGAGCTTGATGCCCGCTTCTTCCGAAACGACCGTCGCGCCGACCGTAACGGCAATATCCTGAAGCATGTCTTTCTTGCGGTCGCCGTATCCGGGCGCCTTAACCGCCAAAACCGAAAACGCGCCGCGAAGCTTGTTCAAAATGAACGTCGCCAGCGCTTCCCCTTCGACTTCGTCCGCAACAATCACCAATTCTTTCTTGCCGGTTCGCGCAACCGCCTCAAGTACCGGAAGAATTTCCTGCACCGACGCGATTTTCTTGTCGGTCACCAATATATGCACGTCCTTGTAGGCCGCTTCCATGCGCTCCGTGTTCGTAACCAAGTACGGCGACACGTAGCCCTTATCAAACTCCAATCCTTCGACGATTTCCTTGTCGATACCGAAGGTCTGCGACTCTTCGACGGTCACGACGCCGTTCTGGCCGACTTCGTTGATGACGTCAGCAATCGTCTCGCCTATTTCTTCGGATTCCGCGGAGATTGTTGCAACCTGCTTGATGTCTTTCTGTCCCGCAACCGGCTTCGCCATTCCTTTCAAGGCTTTCACGGTCGCTTCGGCTGCGTTTTCCATGCCGCGGCGGATGCCCATGACGTTCATGCCCATCGCCGCGTGTTTCAATCCTTCATCGACGAGAGCCTGGAACAAAACCACCGAGGTCGTGGTACCGTCGCCCGCCAAATCGTTCGTCTTATTGGCGACCTCCTTCACGATTTCCGCGCCCATGTTCTGGAACTTATCCTTGAGGCTGATTTCCTTTGCAATCGTCACGCCGTCGTTCGTCATGTGCGGGCCGCCGTATCCGCGGTCGATAATGACGTTCCTGCCGCGCGGACCGAGGGTTACCTTGACCGCT
>CAYZDT010000072.1:0-3020 GCA_964477415.1 uncultured Candidatus Saccharibacteria bacterium
GAGTTAGATACTCCTCCCGATACGCCCTTAAAAAGGGTGTATCTTTTTATATATGGAAATCAGCGATTTCAGAGAAGACCCCAAAACGGCATACCTTGCCGCCGAATACGACCGCCTGTCGGGCGAGCTTTCGCGCGTGGATGACTTGGCGAAAGAAGACGCATCCTTGGCTGAATTGGCGGCGGAGGAACGGACGAGTCTTGAAAGCCAGCGCACGGAACTGTGGAAGCAGATGGAGGCGATACTTGCGCCGCAGGGAGGAGAGGGGGATGAGCCATTCGCGGTCGTTATGGAATTCCGCGCGGGCGCAGGAGGGGATGAAGCGGCGCTGTTTGCGGAAGAATTGGCGCGCATGTACATGCGGTATGCCGAGCGCAAGGGGTTTGAGACGAAGCACCTCGACGAAGGCTTAGCGGCGATTGAAATCAGTGGCAAGGACGCCTACCGCCTTTTGAAGTGGGAAACAGGTGTGCATCGCGTGCAGCGCATTCCCGCAACCGAAAAGTCGGGCCGCGTACACACCTCGACCGCCTCCGTCGCGATTCTTCCGATACGCACCCACCCGAAATTCGAGCTCAATCCTTCGGAAATTGAAATGGAATTTTCGCGCGCGGGCGGCGCGGGCGGGCAGAACGTGAACAAGGTGGAAACGGCGGTGCGCCTCATACATAAACCGACGGGCATTGAGGTGAGAAGCCAATCCGAGAGAAGCCAGAAAGCGAACCGCGATAAGGCGATGCAGATTCTTGCCGCAAAACTCGAGACCGCGATGGAAGAGAAAGCCGCCAAGGAGCATGCGGAGGCGCGCAAATCGCAGATAGGCACGGGCGATCGGTCGGAAAAAATCCGCACCTACAATTTCGGTCAGGACCGCGTGACCGACCACCGCATCAAAGAAAGCTGGCACAATATACCGAAGATACTGGAAGGGGATTTGGACGGCATATTGGAGACCCTTGCCGCAAAGGCCGCCGAGGGAGGCGCAGCATCAGGCGGGGAGACGGGGGACGAAGAATGAGCCTTTTTAGGGCCTTCGGCTGCCCTAAAACCGTCCTAGTTGTTTAAAAACGGCCATTATGTTACAGTTTTCCGACATGTCTAAGGATACGAACGCACTCGTCGAGGCCCTGTTTAAGGTAGGGGCCCACTTCGGCTATTCCCGCTCCCGCCGCCACGCGACGATGAAGGATTTCGTTTACGGCTCCAAAAACAAGACCGATATTCTGGATTTGACCAAGACCGCCCCCGTTATCGAGGAGGCGTTGGCGTTTGTCCGCTCTTTGGGCGCAAACGGCAAGACGGTCATTTTCGTCTCCGGTAAGCCTGAAATGCAGGGATTGGTGCGCGAAACCGCGCAGTCCTTGTCGATGCCGTATGTCGCAGGACGCTGGCTCGGCGGCACTTTGACGAACTTCGAGGAAATAAAGCGCCGCATCAAGCGCATGCACGAGCTTTTGGCTGACCGCGAATCGGGTACGCTTGCGAAGAAATACACCAAGAAGGAGCGCCTTTTGATCGACCGCGAAATCACCGAGCTTGAAGAAAACTTCGGCGGCATTGCGACCCTCGAACGGCTTCCCGACGCGCTGATTATCGTCGACACCCGCCGCGAAGCGATTGCGGTTGCGGAGGCGGCAGCGAAAAAAGTTCCCGTCGTCGGCATCATGAACTCCGACTGCGACATTTCCCTCGTTAAATATCCGATTGTCGGAAACGACGCGAACCGCGAGAGCGTCCGCTTCTTCCTCGAGAAAATCGCCGACGCGTACCGCGAAGGCACAGCAGGAAAAGTGCAGGGCTAACACCCCGACTCGTAAGCGGGGGAAGCCCCGCTTTTTCTTTTAGCTTTATTTTTTCCGATATAATAAAAAACTATGGAAATCACTTCAGAAATGGTCAAGGAATTGCGCGAGCAGACGGGTATTTCCGTCATGCAGTGCAAGGCGGCTCTTCAGGAAGCGAACGGCGACAAGGAAAAGGCGCTTTTGATTCTCTCCAAGAAAAGCGGGACGATTGCCGCGAAGAAGGGCGACAGAACGTTGGGCGCGGGTACGGTTGCTTCCTACATCCACGCAAACAAAGAGGTCGGCTCAATGGTTACTTTGCGCTCCGAGACGGACTTCGTCTCGAAAAACGACGAGTTCACGAACCTCGCGCGCGAAATTGCTTTGCAGGTTGCGGCTTCGAACCCCTTGTACCTGAAACGCGAAGATATTCCGGCTGATAAGCTTGAAGACTTTAAGGCGCTTTTCGTGAAGGAAGTGGAAGGAAAGCCCGAGAACATGAAGGAGCAGATTTTGAAAGGGAAATTGGATGCGTACCTTCGCGGCATCGTGCTTCTGGAACAGCAGTACATCAAAGACCCTGAAAAGACGATTCAGAATCTTATTGAAGCCGCGGTGCAGAAATTCGGCGAGCGCGTGGAGGTGGAGAAATTTGTCCGCTTCTCGGTTAAGTAGTCCGTACGCAGGTTCAAGAAAAATCAAACCCGCTTTCCGACCGCTATCATATATGATAGCGGTCGGAAGAAAGGGAAAAGGAAGGTAAAATATAAAGTATGACCGGCATGTGGGCAGCAATTCCGTTTTTCGCGTCTTTGGCGCTTTTAGGCGCGTTTATGTGGTATCGCACCAAGGAAGAGGCGAGCGGGAAATTGGCGTTTGCCAAGGAGCGCGCGGAATTGGATGCAAAGGTTGAAAAGGTATACCGCGCCGCGGTTACGGGCGACATTCCGTCCCACTTTCGTATCTTCCTTCTGAAATTGGGTCACCAGATTGCCCACGCCGTGGTAGTGCTAACGGTTAAGGCGCTCCGCGCCGCGGAACGCCCGCTGACCCGTTTTTCGTATCACCTCCGCAGAAACGTTCCCGTAGCCCCGACGGGCAAAGGCCCGTCGGAGTTTCTCAAAACCATCTCGCCCGTAAAAAAGGAAGATGGTACAACAACAGAGGCTTAAAGCCCTGTTTCGCCGCCTTAGCTCAGTTGGTAGAGCAACGCACTTGTAATGCGTAGGTCCCCAG
>CAYZDT010000073.1:0-2952 GCA_964477415.1 uncultured Candidatus Saccharibacteria bacterium
TCTCAGGTGGTCACGAACATTACGGCGACCAGCGACTATACATTCAAATGTAACGGCGCGTCTACGACGCTTAGAGTGACCTTGCTTCCGGGTTATATCGAAGAATAGCGCGGTCCGCTATTCACACGTCCGTCTGAAAGGGGCGTGATAATACCGTATCCTGAAGAGTATGAACGAAACGCCCATGGGCGCCCGTCCTCCTTATATAAAGTGGGCGCTCGCAGTTTTAATTATCGCTTTACTCGCGGGGGTAGGATATTGGTATTACAACCGTTCGGCCGGGGAAGAGATTCTCAAGGAGCTTCCCGCCGCAGGCAATTCCGTGCAGTTTTCGGACAGCGGCCTTTCGGAGCGTTTCGTGTTCTCAAACTATGCGCTTTTATCTCAGCCGAAAGAGCGGGTAGGGAACGCCGAAGTGTACGAATCCGCTCCATCGCCGGTTTCGGGCGAGAAAATCGTGCTCGCGTCTCTTCCTGATGAGGCGGGAACCGTACTTGGCATCGTTCATTCAAACGGAAACTTCGAACCCGTCGTCGTCGACGGAACCGAGAAAGTCGATTTACGCGTCATGAAAGACGGCACCGCGGTATTTGCGGTTCTGTATGACGTTGCCGTCTGGCCAGAAGACATCGCCGCCGAAGATTTGTCTGATGACGGAGTCGAGGAGACGGGAACCGCAGAAGGCCCCGTTTCGTTCGAGGAGGCGCCCCCGATGCCGCTTCCTGCCCCTGTATCGGGAATGCTCTATGCATTTAACGTCCAGACTCGCGGAGAAGTCCGCTCACTCGGCGCAGGCAGAAGCCCGCGCATTACTGCGGACGGCGCACTGATTGCAATTACGCCCGCGGGCCTTGCCGAAGTGAATCCCGCGACCGGCGCGCGTACGATACTCGCTGCATACAAAAATGGCGATTCAATCGGCTCTACGATTTCCGCGAACGGCTCGATCGCGCTTCTTCACAGAGAAGGGAACGCGGTTGCCGACGTATTTCATATCGCAAACGGCGCGGCGTCTCCCGCAGGCTCCATCGTTTCGATGGTTCCGTTTTACGGCGCCGCCTTCGTAGACGATGCGCATCTTCTCTTGCGCACCGCGAAAAATGAAGCCGCTCTCTACACGCTGCCGACCGACACCGCGTCTTTGAAACCGCCAACCGTGAGCTTATCAATCATGTCACCGGAATAGCGCATGCAAACCTACGCAGTAAAAAGAAGCCCGTTTACCGCTCTTGTCGTTGTATCCGCGTTCGCCGCTGTACTTGCGCTCGCGCCTTTCTTCGCGCACGCCGCAGTTGAGGTATATAAAACGCAAAGCAAGCGCGATTACTATTCCGTAGTCAAACCCGACCAGCGCGCAAACGGCGGCGTCGATGAAACTTCTGCGCACGGCTATCCGCAGTATCCGACGAGCCAAGTAAGTCCTACCGGCATGCGCATTTGCTATTTGTATGACCCGACTGCGTACATTACGTGGTGGTCTTTGGGCGGATTTGATTCCGCAGGCAACAACCGCATGGCGGCATGGGACCCCGCAACAGGCAAATGGTTTACGCGTTCGGCAAACAGCTTCGGCAACAAACGCTACAACTATCTGACCTGCATGTCGGACGCGACTGCCGACACGTCTTTGACCGCATCCAAACTTCAGATAAAGAAAGGCGAGTCTTCAACCCTCACGTGGTACACGCAGTACGGCCAGATTCGCAAGGCGACCTGCACCGCGACTAACTTCGATTTAAATGCCGTCGTGCAGCAGCAACGCGGAAGACGTGTACTCGAACGCGAAGACTGCTGGCTGTCGGAGCTGCAACTGCACCGCGGACAGGACTGCCTGCGCATCGTCGATGAAAGCGGCGCCACCACAGAAACCACAATTGCCCAGCCGTTCTCGGGCAGCAAGTCCGTTTCACCCGAACAGACGACCACCTACACCTACACCTGTACGAACGCGAACGGCGTCAGCAACGCCAGCGTGACTGTTGAAGTCTTGGAAGAAGTGGATCCGGGCTGCAGCGATACGCGCGATAACGACGGTGACGGAGCAATCGATCAGGCTGACCCGGGCTGCATCAGACCTCCGGTCGGCGCCGACGGCGGCTTGCCCGGGGGTCCGCCGAAAGGCGAGTCGGCAGATACCCCAGACCTCATCGCGAGCGCGGTCGGCCCAGCGAACATTACGTCGGGCGCGCCGATTACTTTGTCTGCGACCGTGAAAAACGTAGGCGGAAAAACGACGGGCAAGGCGTTTACGAACCTTTTCCAGATAGACAACGACGCCGACCACACCACGATTACCGCGACAAAAACCGCTCCTATGGACGAACTACCGAGCGGCGAATGGAGAAACACAAGCACCGTATATACGTTCCCGACATCGGGTACGTGGTACCTGAGAGCATGCGCGGATAAATCGGCACTCGACGATGTAAACGGCGCCGTTGCCGAATACAGCGAAGAAAACAACTGCAGCCAAGGAGGCTGGAGGGAAGTGAATGTCGCAAACGTGGGCGCATTACTCTCTGCCGACCCGTCGGAAGTAACGTTCGGCAATTTCTCGAACCTGACCTGGGCGTGCAAGAACGCCGATGAAGCGAAAATCGAACCCGGCATCGGAAGCGTGACGCCCGCCTCTGGCGGTTCGGTTGCAACACCGAAACTTACGACGACCACCGGTTATCAGTTGTCCTGCATCGGCGACGAAACACTGAAGGCGTTTGCAACGGTAACCGTGCTTCCGCCGAATGTGACTTTGACCGCCTCTCCGAACTTGGTGAAGCGCGGCGGGTCAGCAACCATCAGCTGGAATATCTCGACAGGCGCAACTGGCTGCTCAATCTTCGGCCCCGGCCTTCCTATCGTCCACGCGCTTACAGGTTCAGAGACCATCACCAACATTCAGAACGAGTCTACGTTCACCGCAAGCTGCACGGGCGTCTCCAAGTCCGTCACGGT
>CAYZDT010000074.1:0-2838 GCA_964477415.1 uncultured Candidatus Saccharibacteria bacterium
CGAAGTTGATGACTTTGGCGCGGCGGCGCATTTCATACGTCACTTCGGATTCGTCCACGTTGAATATGCGGGCGGCAACCGCCGAGTGCACGTCTTCGCCGTCCCTGAAAATCTGCGTCAGTTTTTCGTCGCCCGACAAAAGCGCGGCGAGCCGCAACTCGACCTGCGAATAATCGAACGACAAAAGTTTCTTGCCGTCGCCCGCCACGAATGCGCGGCGGATGCGGCGGCCGAGTTCGCTTTTTATCGGAATATTTTGCAGGTTCGGATTCTGCGAAGAAATACGCCCCGTCGTGGTGCCGGTCTGCACGAACGTCGTCCGGAGGCGTCCGTCCGCGCCTACGGATTGCGGAATAGCGTCGATGTACGTTGATAAGAGCTTCGAGAGCTCGCGGTAAGCAAGAATGTCGTCGATTATCGGGTGCTCCCCTTTCAATTTCGCCAGTTCGGATTCGCGCGTTGAAATCTGTCCGGTCGAAGTTTTTTTCTGGCGTTTCCCTTGTCCTTTTCCTAAAGCCAGTTTGTCGAAGAGAATCGTTCCCAGCTGCCGCGGCGAGTTGATGTTGAATTCTTCCCCTGCGGCCTTATAAATAGCCGCCGCGAGACGCTCTAACTCGGCGGTGTACTCCTTTGAAAGCTTCTCGAGGTACTTCGTGTCGATTCTGACGCCGGTTTTATTTATCGCGTCGATAACGGGAATCAGTGGGCGCTCTATATCGCGGTACACGCGTTCAAGGCTCTCCTTTTTGACCAACGCCTCAAGCTTCTCGTGCGCCTCCGCAAGCGTTTTTGATTTCGTATTCTGTAAAACGTCTTCCAAAGTCGGGTTCGTGACGTCGGACATTGAAAGCCACAGCATGACCTGCGCTTCCTTAAACGCCCCGCGATCCGCCTCGGGGACCGTCTCAATCCCGAGAGCTTCCTGCCGCGGCTTCGGCTCTTCCCCGACGTTCTCAGCGGACCGCGGGGCGGTAGAAAATATATTTTTAACCCGCGGCACCAACGAGCGCAAACCGACTTCGGTCATCGCATCCGCCGCGCGGTCCGCGTTAAACGACTCCGCGAATGTGGGCGCGGGCTCTGTGTACTCTATAGGCGCGTCGGTTCGTATCGTTGCCAGCACTTTTGAAAATTCGGCTTCGTCTTCGTGTTCCTTAAGAAGCGTAATGGTTCTTTCTTTTATGCCCGCTTTCGTGAACGCGTGCTCCGATTTCTTGAGCGCTTTGTAAACGTCCTCGACTCCGCCGAATTCTTTGATAAGCGCGGTTGCGGTTTTTTCTCCGATTCCGGGAATGCCGATAATGTTGTCGGACGGGTCGCCGGCAAAACCTTTGTAGTCCGGGATATGTTCGGGCGGGAATCCGTACCGCGCGATAACGGCCGCTTCGTCGTACAAAATGGTGTCTTGTATCCCCTTTCGCAGCGTAAATACGCGTACCCGCGCATCGTCAACGAGCTGCAGCGTGTCCATATCTCCCGAAACGATAACGACGTCGAAGTTTTTCTTTGCCTTCTCGGCCAAAGTGCCGATGACATCGTCAGCCTCGAACCCGGGCGCCTCGTAAATCGGAATGCCGAACGCCGATAAAACCTCGCGCGACCGTTTGATTTGCACGGCAAGGCCGTCGTCCATTTTCGGGCGCTTTGCTTTGTACTCTTTATATACCTCGTGCCGATGCGTCGGACCCGGCAAGTCGTATGCGGCGGCGATATGGTCGGGCGACAGATCTTTGACCGCTTTCAAAAGCATTGTGGTCAGGCCGTAGACGGCATTGACCGGCTCGCCCTTGGGCGAGGTCATCTCCGGAAGCGCATGAAAGGCGCGGTGCAAAAGCCCGTGCATATCGAGGAGAACCAGCCGTTCGCGTTTTTTTATTTTTTTAGCCGGCATACTCTTCTATGCGGCGCACATACTCGCCGAGAACCGAAAACGCAAGCGCGCGGGAGCTCTGAGGCGCCCCGCCGGGGAAACGTTCGGGCCATTCGATGAATATCAGGTTCCGCGGATCCTTGAAGTACAGAGAAAGCCCCGAAGTGTCCGGCTCGCGGTCTGAAAGCCGGTAGGCGTCTATATGTATGAGGCGCGAAAAGACGGGATGCGGCAGCGGATATGCGCGCATCAGGGTAAAGGTAGGGCTCGGAACTTTCTCCGAAACGCCTAAAGCGGCTGCGGCGGCCTGTACGAACGCGGTTTTACCGGCCCCCAAATCGCCCGTGAGGCTTACAATATAGGCCCGATCACCCGCTTCTTTCGGGAGTGAGCCGACAAACACGCGCGCAAACTCCGGCATATCGCCCTCCCGTACCTCCATGGGACGCATGGTACCATTTTGACCATGGCGGACTCGTCCGATACGAATCAGAGATTAGCCGAGCTCAGGGAGCGGGAGGAAGAGGAGCTCGCGGAAATGCTTTCGAAAAAATACGGCATCGGGTATCGCGACCTGACGCGCCTTTCGATAAATACCGACGCTCTGCGCCTCGTCACCGAGCCATTGGCGCGCGAGGCCGAGGTTGCGGCGTTCGAAGTTGCGGGCAAAAAACTTTCGTTGGGGGTCCATTCTCCGAACCATCCGAAGCTTCCGCCGATACTTGAAGACTTAACACACCACGGATTTCAGGTAACCGAGTTCATGGTCTCGAAAAAAAGTCTCGAGAGGGCGTGGACGCGGTACAAGGACCTCTCCTTCGCCGTTGAGACAAAAGGCGGCGTCTTGGATATTTCGGCTGAAGAATTGCAGCGGGCGATAGACAAGATAAAAACGATAGAGGACATCAAGGCGTCGATAGCGGAAGTCATGACCATGAACCGCACGTTCAAGATTTCAAAAATTCTTG
>CAYZDT010000075.1:0-2803 GCA_964477415.1 uncultured Candidatus Saccharibacteria bacterium
GTCCGAGATAACTATTAAAAAAGGCGAGACGGTCGCATTTGTGACGAATACGCGGAATCTTTTCTGGCCGGCATCAAACCTCCATCCCTCGCATCTCATCTATCCGGAGTTCGATCCGATGGAACCCGTGCAGCCGGACGCGGCGTGGAGTTTCACCTTTGAGAAAACGGGCGAGTGGAAATTCCATGATCACCTCGCTCCGTACTTTACCGGCACGATAACGGTAAACGAATGAAAAAGTTTTTTGCCGCACTCGCGCTTTTTGCGCTTCCGTTTTCCGTATTTGCGCTCGGTTCGGGCGCGTATTACGTAACTGTCGTCGGCGACTATAAAATTGACGTCGGATTCTCGACGCCCGCGCCCGTCCTCGGAGAGTCGGTTATTTTTGATTTTCAATTGCGTAACGTCGACTCCGCGCTCAACTCCGGAACTGATCTCGAGTTCCAGGATACGTGGGTGAAGATTCAGTCGGATTCGACCGACAAAGTGGTATTTGTTTCAGGCATCCATAACGCGGAATTCGGCGGCCCGCGGATGAGCTATGTGTTTCCGAAAGTAGGTTCGTACACGATAAGCGTCAGGTATGAAAACAAGGAGGGAACTTTAGCGGAAGCTTCGTTCCCGATGACGGTCGTTCCCGATCCGTCCTCTGGGCCGTTTTCGGTAAGCCCCGAACAGGGCACGGCGGTCGGTATCGGCCTTGCGCTCGGCGCGGGCGTTATGTACGCCTTATATCGTTTCAATATTCTTAAGAACCGCTCCTGACCAGTGCGTCCCAGTCCGCAAATCCGTCGACGGGAGCGAAGTCATCCGTAAGAACGATGCCTTTCGAGAGGGGTTCGAATCGCGAAAGCGTCATGCCGGGGTATGCGGCGCTGGTGAACGTATCGGGCAATTCGCGGTCGTTTGAAAGAACGACAATCAGATTCTGCAGCGAGTCGGGGTCGTTTTTAAACTGATACATCGCCGCGTGTTTAAAGACGCTCGATGCCGTCTTAAACGTCGAGGCGCTTATATATGATTTTGTATTCGAAGGAATGCTGTTGACGTGCATCACCACGATGCCGTTCGGGGCGAGGTTATCCGCGATTTTTTGGAATGCTTCGCGGCTCACCAGATAAAACGTCGGGCGGCCGGACTGATTCCACACGTCAAAAGCCGCCACGTCGTACGGCTCATGGCTTCGGTTAATAAACGTGCGTGCGTCTTCATGGTGCACGGTGAGCGTGGGGAATTTCGCGGGGTCAAACCCGAAATATTTTTTCGCAACCTCGGTGACGCCGGGGTCTATTTCGACCGAGTCGGCTATCGTATCGGGATATTTCGTCAGTATGAAGCGGGGAAACACCTCGACGCACCCGCCGAGGAAAAGCGCGCGATTTATTTTTTCAGGAAAGAAGTGGCTCACCACCGTGTCATAGGCGAAGAGATACGAAAAACTGACGTCGGTTTCCACTGCTACTCCTTTCTCGTCTACTCGCATGGCGCATTGGACGCCCCACGGGCTGTCTGCCATACCTAACACATCGCCGCCCCCGGGGCGGTAGACGAAGATGCGGTTATAGGGCGTTGAAACGTCTGCAATCATTTGGTCGGCGCGTGTCGGCGCTGCGTTCAGGAAAAAGGCGACAGCAATAAACAGAACCGCGAACGGAATAATCTTTTTTATGTCTTTCGCGATAAACGGCAGGGAAGCGAGAAAAAGAATCGCGGGAATCGCGAGCAGGGTTTCGCTTACGCCGAAATTGGGTATGAGCCAAAGTCCCGTGCCCGCCGCGCCGAGGATTGAGCCCGCGGTGCCGACCGCATTTAATTCGCCAACGACTTTCGCGGAATTTTCCAGTTTGTGTATGAGGTTTTTCGCAATGAGAGGGGAGACGGCCGCCAAAAGTATGACGGTCGGCATAAAGAGAATCGTACCCACGATAAGTGCGGCGATGGTGACCGAATTTTCAGGGTCCACGAACCACGTCGGAATCAAGTCGCGTCCGCCCCACATGATGAGGGACGCCGCTGCCGCTCCGAGAAGCACCAGCCCTATTCGTCTCGTGGAAGCGTTCTTATCGCCGAATACGCCGCCGAAGTGATAGCCGATAGCCATGCCGCCCAATATGACGGCGATAAGGCCGGCCCATACGCCGACGGAGTTGCCTATATACGGAGCCAGAAGCCGCCCGCCCGTGATTTCAAACACGAGAATCGTTGCGTTCGTGAGAAAAGAGAGGGCGTAGAAAGCGTATCTATTCATTGCCTCTAGTGTACCGTACGCATCCGCCGTGCCACCTCGGTTTCTCCCTCGTGCTCAACTGCTATCATATATGGTAACACTGCTATCATATATGATAGCAGTCGACTTTTATTTTTCTCGGCGGTTATTTAAGGAGAGAAGGGGTCGGCGGAGAGCCACGGGTCGAAAAGTATTGCGCCAATGAAGGAAGCGAATGAATCCAGTTCGTCTCCAAGCCCCGCAGGGTTCGCGTCCGCCTGTAGCGGCCCGCTTGCGTCTCCCCACCAGTTATTTTTTGCGTTCAGGGCGCCGGCCACCGCATTGAAACCAGCGTCATATACGCGCGCGCGGTACAACCCATAACTCACGTTGTCGTGAAAACTTGAGTTTGAAATCGCGAGTGAATTTTCTTGTCCGATATACGCGTATGTACCGATACCTGAGCTGTTCGACGTTTCAAGCGAAGAGAGAGAATAGGCAACACCCGGCGAGCCGCTGAATTTCTGGTACGAGAGTATCAATTCAGGAAAGAGCGTCCCGTCGTTTGCGGTTGTGTACGGAGCGCTCCCGCCGTAA
>CAYZDT010000076.1:0-2790 GCA_964477415.1 uncultured Candidatus Saccharibacteria bacterium
TCGCGGGAGATGCCTTCGTTGTACATCAGATCGAACTCCGTTGTTTTAAAAGGAGCCGCGACTTTGTTTTTCACCACTTTTATGCGGACGCGGCCGCCCACCACCTCTTCTCCTTTTTTAATCTGCGCGATACGGCGTATATCCATGCGGACCGAGGTATAAAACTTCAAAGCTTTTCCGCCCGGCGTCGTCTCGGGATTTCCGAACATGACGCCTATCTGCATGCGGATTTGGTTGATGAAAATAACGACCGTCTTCGATTTCGCGACGATAGCGGTCATTTTTCTTAATGCTTGCGACATGAGCCGCGCCTGGCGGCCGACATGAGTCGCGCTCATATCGCCTTCAATTTCCGCCTGCGGGGTGAGTGCGGCAACCGAGTCTACGACGATGACGTCTATTTTCCCGCTCCGAACGAGGGATTCGGTGATATCCAAAGCTTGTTCGCCCGTGTCAGGCTGCGACACCAGCAAATCGTCGATTTTGACGCCGAGGCGCTTTGCATACTCGGGATCCAGCGCATGCTCGGCGTCGACGAACGCGCATACGCCGCCTTTCTTCTGCGCCTCGGCGACGATATGCAAAGACAAAGTCGTCTTGCCGGATGACTCGGGGCCGAAGATTTCTATAATGCGTCCGCGCGGAACGCCGCCGATACCGAGAGCGGCGTCCAAGCCCACCGAACCCGTCGGAATCGCATCGACGCCCGTCTTCGGCTTCATGCCAAGCGTAGTGATAGCCTCTTCGCCGAATTTGGTTTTTATGGACGCGATAGCGTCGTCGATTGCTGATTTTTTGTCGGAGGCGGATTCGGACGATGCAGATGCTTTCTTTTTACTCGGCATGGATATTGTTTACGAACGATATGGTTTTGGTAATAGTTCTTCCGAACCGGTCTTTTGCGAGCGCGGTCAGTACAGTATACCCCTCGGGGTAGGCGCGCTCCGTCCGGTACGCCCTGTCCTCCTCAAGCGCCACTTCCGCCCCGTTTATCGTGAGGTATGAGACGCGTTTCGTCTCTCCGGCGACGACGGTCAGCCCCTCTGGGCCGGTTGAGACGGAAACGGTCAGAGAGGGTCCCAGAAGGTACGGGAGGGCGGCAAAGACGGCGTAGGCGAGAATAAGCGCCAAAGCGCCGCCGCCTATCATGAGGCCTAGAGACTTCCTTCCGCCGTCGAATTTATTGGGCCTCATCGTCAGAAGCACCGCTTCCTCCGTTGCCTGTTAAAACATCGCGCGGGCGCGCGCCGTCGGCGGGGCCGATGACGCCTTTTTCCTCAAGAATATCCATGAGACGGGCCGCCCGCGCGTATCCGATTCTCAGTTTTCTCTGGAGATACGATGTCGAGGCCTTGCCCGCCTCTTCGACGATTTGCTTGGCTTCCGCGAACAAATCGTCGTCCGCCTCGTCGTCTTCGAGGGAAGCGGAGAATATCGCATTCGGCGTGTCGGACGCCGTTCCCGTAAGCGCTATGCCGTCGAGGCTCGCCTCATTGTTTTTCCGTATGTAATCGACGATAGTTTTAACCTCATTTTCCGATATGAACGCGGTCTGCATGCGCTTCGGTTTCGGCATCTCGGCCGCCTGGTAGAGCATGTCTCCTGCGCCCAGAAGTTTTTCCGCGCCGGTGGTATCGAGAATCGTTCTCGAGTCGAACTGGTTTGCAACTTGGAGCGCCACGCGCGCGGGCACGTTCGCTTTAATAAGGCCGGTGATGACGTTCACCGACGGCCGCTGCGTCGACAAGACAAGGTGAATACCGACCGCGCGGCTCATCTGCGCAAGGCGGACGACGGCCGCCTCCAACTCGCGCGGGTAGGTCTGCATGATGTCGGCCAACTCGTCGATAATAACGACGATATAGGGCATCTGGTCCGGCGCGCCTTCTTCGCTTCCTTTCCATTTGGCGACCACGTTTTCGTGGTACGAGTGTATGTCGCGCACGGATTGTTCCTGAAGAATGTTATAGCGGCGTTCCATTTCCTTTGCCGCCCACTTCAGAGAAAGAATGGCTTTCTTCGGGTCGGTGATGACCGGTGTCAGAAGGTGGGGGATTGAATTGTAGAGAGTCAGCTCGACCCGCTTCGGGTCAATCATGATGAAGCGCAACGTTGCCGGCCCGTTTCTATAGAGAAGAGAAGTGATAAGCGCGTGAATGGCGACCGACTTTCCTGAACCTGTGGCTCCTGCGACGAGAAGGTGAGGCATTTTCGCGATGTTTGCAAAATACGCGCTTCCCGCGATATCGCGGCCGAGAGCGACCAGAAGCGGCTTCTTGTCAGTCTGGAACTCGTTATCGCCGAGAAGGGAACCCAAACCGACCATCGCCTTTTTATTGTTCGGCACTTCAATACCCACCAATGACTTTCCCGGAATCGGCGCCTCAATGCGCAAAGACGGCGCTGCAAGAGCCAAAGCCAAATCCTGCTGAAGGGCGGTGATGCGGGTCAGTTTCACGCCCTCCGCGGGCTTCAGGGCGTAGCGAGTGACCGTGGGGCCGGGCGTGATTTCGTCCATTTCAACCGTGATGCCGAAGTTCGCCAAGGTGCGCTTGATGAGGTTCGCGTTCGCCTTCATATCGCCGCTGTCCGGCTTCCCTTTGTCGCGTTCAAGCAAAGAGAGGGGAGGGGGATTGTATGCGCGGTCGACGGGCGCAAACGCGATGCCTGCGGACTCTTCCGCGGCTATCGGCTCGGCTTTCTTCTGTTTCTGTTTCGGTGCTTTTTCTTCTCGAGCAGGCTCTTCGTCATCCTCCTCTGCCTCTTCTTCATATTCTTCGTCATCGGCAT
>CAYZDT010000077.1:0-2759 GCA_964477415.1 uncultured Candidatus Saccharibacteria bacterium
CCGGTGAGTTTTGCTGCCAAGCGTACATTCTGTCCGCCGCGGCCGATTGCCAAGGATTGCTGGTCTGAAGAAACTTCGACGGTCGCGCGCTTCTCCGCTTCGTTCAACGAAACGGAAAGTACGTTCGCGGGTGAAAGAGCGTCTTCAATAAACTGAACGACGTCTTCAGACCACTCGATAATGTCGATTCTTTCTCCGCCGAGTTCGCTCATGACGGTCGAGACGCGTACGCCGCGCTGACCGACCAATGCGCCGACGGGATCGATGCGGTCGTCGGTCGCGGCAACGGCGACTTTCGAGCGTCCGCCTGCTTCGCGCGCGATTGCCTTGATTTGAACGGTGCCGTTCGCCAATTCCGGAACTTCCATTTCAAACAGCTTCTCTAAGAACTTCGGATGCGAGCGGGAGAGGCGCAAGAATACGCCGCGCATGCCTTCTTCTACCGAGAAGAGGTACGCGCGAATGCGCTCGCCGGGGCGATAGCGTTCACCCGGAATCTGCTCGTGATACGGCATGATGCCGGTCGCGCGGCCGAGGTCGATATAGAGGTTGCCGCGTTCCGCACGCTGGACGATGCCGTGAACGATATCTCCTTCCTTGCCGCCGAATTCCTCGACGACGGATGCGCGCTCCGCTTCGCGGATTTTCTGCATAATGACCTGCTTTGCGGTCTGTGCGGCGATTCTGCCGAAGTCGGTCTTCTTCTCCAAGGGGAAGACGATTTCGTCGCCCACCTTCGCGTCGCGCTTGATGCGCTTCGCATCTTCAACAAAGAGGTGCTTCTCTTCGTTGTAGTGAACGCGCTCGTCGCCTTCTTCCGCCGGTACATCCTCCTCGTCCATACGGACCTCGGACGGATCAACGACGGTTTTTATCTGGTAGAAATCGACGCCGCCGGTAGACATGTCGAAGTGCGCGCGCACGACGCGGCCGCGCTTGCCGTACTCGCGGTTATACGCGGTGGCCAGTGCGCCTTCGATAGCTTCAAGCATTTTTTCGCGCGGGATGCCGCGCTCTTCCGAAAGCTGGTCGATGACGAGATTGATTGTTTTAAGATCGAACATAATTTTTTTATTATTCAGTCTTCCAAAAAAAGAGGCCCGCGATGCGCGGACCCGAGGGAGGGAAACTGACTTCAAAAAATATACCGCGCGTTCCGCTTTTCGTCAACTGGCCGCGTTTTTCTTCACTTGTTGAGCCGTATAATCGCCGCGCCCTTCTCTTCCGATGCTACTCTTATATATATGAACGCGCCCGATGCGCAGTTAAAGCGTTTTATTTTGGACTCCGGTCTTGTCTCGCGTAAAGACGTCGAGGCGGCTGAGAAGATTACGGAAGAGAAAGAACAGTCCTTCGCCGACGCCCTGGTCTCCTCAGGCGCTATTTCGGAGGACGATATGCGCCGGATGCAGGCGCATATCCTCGGTATTCCGTTCGTATCCCTTTCCGGCGTCAAAATCGACCTCGACGTCCTCTCTTTGATTCCCGAGCCTATCGCCCGCACCCACAATATCGTTGCCTATAAGAAGAATGCGGACTCCTTGGAAGTCGCGATGCTCGATACGAACGACCTCGGGGCCATCGACTTCATCAAAAAGAAGGTGGGGCTGAAGATTCTTCCGCGCCTCACGGATACGGCGTCTATAAAAAATGCCCTCCTCATGTTCCAGAAGTCCCTGAAAGAGGAGTTCGGAGACATCATTAAGCACGCATCAATGTCGATGGGGGACTCAGGCTCCCTCGATGAGAAAGGTTTGCAGAAATTGGCCGAGGACGTGCCGGTCGTTAAAATCGTCGACACGCTATTGCGGCACGCGGTTACCCAAGATGCGTCCGACATTCATATTGAACCTTTGGAAAACGCGCTTTTAATCCGCTACCGCATCGACGGCATCCTGCATGACGCGATGGAATTGCCGAAAAATACCGCCGCGGGCATCACGGCCCGCATTAAAGTGCTGTCGCGACTGAAGCTGGACGAGAAACGCCTGCCGCAAGACGGCCGTTTCAAAATCGAAGCCGACGGCGAAAGAGTTTCGTTCCGCGTTTCTTTGCTTCCGACCTACTACGGAGAAAAAATCGTTATGCGTCTTCTTCGCGAAGGCGGCGGCGGGTATACCTTGGAGTCGTTGGGCTTTCACGGCATGGGGCTTGAGCGCATCCATGAAGCGACAAAGCAGACGACCGGCATGATTTTGGTTACCGGTCCTACCGGTTCAGGAAAGACGACGACTTTGTATACGATTCTCGATATCGTCAACACGCCCGACGTAAACATCTCAACCGTTGAAGACCCGATTGAGTATCAGATGGCGCGCGTCAATCAGACCCAAGTTCGGCCCGACATCGGATTTACGTTCGCAAACGGCCTTCGCGCACTTCTGCGCCAGGACCCCGACGTCATCATGGTCGGAGAAATCCGCGACACCGAAACGGCATCTTTGGCGGTGAACGCCTCTCTTACCGGTCACTTGGTGCTGTCGACTCTGCACACCAACTCCGCGGCCGCAACGATTCCGCGCCTCGTTGATATGGAGGCCGAGCCGTTTCTCCTTGTTTCCACGCTGCGAATTATCGTGGGGCAGCGTCTCGTCCGTAAACTGACCGCCGACCGTATTCCGTACACGCTGTCCGCAGACGAACTTAAAGCGCTTGAAAAGTCAGTTGATACGTCCCGCATACTCTACGTAATAAAGGAGGATAAGAAGATACCCCCGAAAGCGACCATTAAAGAAGTAGAGTTCTACAAACCGAAGGAG
>CAYZDT010000078.1:0-2736 GCA_964477415.1 uncultured Candidatus Saccharibacteria bacterium
CTTCGGCTTTTCAGGATTTCCACCAACACCGAAGGCGATGTAAACCGGGATGTTTCGCTCCTTTGAGTATTTTCGGTAGTTATCGAGCTGGTACTGTCTTAAATAAATACCGTTGCCGGTTTTGTTGAAGTGCCAACGAGAAGCGTATTTGCACTCAACGGCAAACATTTCGCCTGATTTTTTCTTTCTAAATACCAAGTCCGGGTGGCTATCTGATTCCACGATTCGCTTAGAAAACTTTGATATGTCCCGGGTGCGATCCACCATATCAAAGTCGGAGGGCGAAAAGAGCGTGCTGATGTATTGTTCAAACGCAGTCCCTTTCCAGTATGGATTAGTAGTGCGAATGGCAAATACTGCTACGTACCCTATGAGAAGTATGTCGAAGATAACCCAAAGATAACGAGGGAAACCGGCAATTCGTAAAAACGGATTAAAAAGAAAGGCAAACGCGAAGAAAGCAAGTGCCCATTTGTTGTATTTTTGGAGGAGGCAAGTTATCCCGAGAATGAGGCATGAAACTGCGATAGCGGCATCAAGGTTGGTGAATTGATTAGAAATTCCGAAAGCCAAGACAAGTGCCAGTAACACGGTGACCCCGCTGAACACTCGGACAAAGAGTATTTGTTTTCGAGGGCTCATTTAAAGGGAATAGTAGCACTGCGCTTGGGAGAAATGAGGCTTCATTGTCTATTCACAGAGTGTATTGACAATGTATATACAACGTATATACTTATGGCTATGACCACTATAAATGTCAGAGTTGAAGAAAAAACTAAGAAAGCAGCAAATAAAGTATTTGCTGATATGGGTCTTGATATGTCTGCTGGAGTAAAACTTTTCCTTACTCAGGTAGCACGAGATAAGGGATTGCCTTTTACGCCTACCGCGAACGCAGCGCAGATTCGAGCTCGTTGGGACCGAGAAGTGGCTGAAGCAAAAGCTAAAGGGAAGGTGTATAGAAGCGCCAAGGAAGCTCTGGCCGACTTATAATTGGTTTAGTGTACGGCGTACAGCGAACCAAAGTTTTCGAAAGGTCATACAAGCGCCTGAAGGCGTCAGGCACTTTTAAGCCTCAGACGAAGAAAAATCTTGATACCGCTATAAATACCAAGGCGGCAGGCAAAACACTGCCGCCGAAGTTTAAAGATCATCCCCTTCAAGGGGACTACGACGGGTACCGGGAATGTCATATTCGTGGCGATTTGTTGCTCGTATATGAAATCGATACGGAGGCCCGAATCCTCACATTGGTAGATATAGGAAGTCATTCCGAGCTTTTCGGATGATTTTGATAAGAAGGGGATATCCCTTAAAATAAGGGCATGGCAACCCGGATTGACGTCATTACGACAATTCCGGATGCGCGCGCGGCGCTTAAAACAAGGGCTTTTCAGGAAATCGCCCCCAAGGTCCGTTCCGTCTTTATTGCGGACTCGTACCTTATAGATTCAAATCTTTCCAAAGCGGGCCTCGATGAGGCCCGTTCGGCTTTGGTAAACCCGCACGTTGAAGAGGGAATTATCGGCCGCTTTTTGCCTAAATCGTTCGACTTCGCGATTGAAATCGGGTATCTCCCCGGCGTTACCGACAATGTGGGCACCACCGCGCAAGAAACGATAGAGGATGCGACGGGCAAGAAATTCAAAGAAGGCGAGCACGTGTATTCCACGCAGGTCTTTTTCATAAGCGGAAAAATTTCCGAAAGCGATGCGCATAAAATCGCGGCATCGCTTCATAACCCTTTGATTCAGCGCGCGAGCGTTATGACTGCCCTAGATGTGAAGCGCGAGAAGAATAAACCCGTATCGCTTCCGAAAGTGAAACTCGCGGGCTCGTCGAATGTTTTGGAAGTTGATTTGGAAGTGTCGGACGCGGAGTTAGAGGAGATAGGGAAGCGTGGCATTCGCACTCCCGAAGGTACGTTTCGCGGTCCCTTGGCATTGGAGTTGGATTTCATGCATGCGATACAGGCGCACTTCAGGAAGCTTGGCCGAAAACCGACCGACATTGAGCTCGAGGCTTTGGCGCAGACATGGAGCGAACACTGCAAGCACACGATTTTTGCGAACCCCTTGGATGAGATACACGAAGGCATATACAAGGCGTACATCAAACGCGCAACCGAGGAAATACGAAAGAAAAAAGGGAAGCAGGATTTTTGCGTTTCCGTTTTCAAAGATAATTCCGGCGGCATCATTTTTGACGATGAGTACGTGGTGACCCATAAGGTGGAGACGCACAACACGCCGTCCGCCTTGGATCCGTTCGGCGGCGCGATAACGGGCGTGGTGGGCGTGAATCGCGACGCATTGGGATTTGGCCTCGGCGCAAAGCCCGTTGCGAACGTGTACGGATTCTGTTTCGCGCCCGCAGAAGATACGCGCAGAATCTTCCGCGACAAAAACTTAACGCAGGAAATGCTTCCCGCGAAGCGCATTGCAGAGGGCGTAATAAAAGGAATCAACGCGGGCGGCAATCAGTCCGGCATTCCGACGCCGCACGGCTTTATGTACTTCGACGAGTCGTACCGCGGGAAGCCACTGGTGTTTGCGGGTACGGTGGGCCTCATTCCGAAAAAGAAGGGAACGCGGAAACTTTATGAAAAGAAAGCGAATGCGGGTGATTACATCGTCATGGTGGGCGGACGCGTGGGATTGGACGGCATACACGGCGCAACATTCTCCTCGGAATCAATTGACCAAGGCAGCCCCGCAACCGCGGTTCAGATAGGCG
>CAYZDT010000079.1:0-2693 GCA_964477415.1 uncultured Candidatus Saccharibacteria bacterium
GGTTGCCGATGATTTCAAGGACGCCGACGAAAAAGTTCATCGGCGAGCTAAAATTAACAAATTTAGAGGCGTACTTCAAGAAACCGAGGTGTATGATGCCCGCTATTTCAATTGCGAGAAAGGAAATAATTGCGAGCGCTAAAGGCGTATTCAAATCGGCGTTTACCGGATAGAAAAGCGAGACGAATTCGCCTTCGTGGTTCGTAAATCCGACCGATTCCATAATCGGCAGGAAGCCGGCGAGGTTCATAAAGAGCACGAAAATAAATATTGAAGCAATGAGCGGGAAATACCGTTCGGCGAGCTTTACGTCTTCGAGCGCGCCCTTCATGTAGTCGAGGATGCCGGAAACAAGCGTCTCAACCACAACCTGCCCCTTGCCGGGGACCATCTTCAGATTGCGGCCGATAACAAATGCCCCGGCGAGAAGAATCGCGGTCACTATCCAGCTCGTAAGTATCGAGGGGGTCACAGGAAGCCCCGCAATATCTGCGATATGCTCGGGAGCTAATGAAATATGCAAGCCCTCTGCGGCCATAGGTACCTATAGTCTACCTTGCCGCGAGTTCATGGGCAATTTCGCGGCTATCCCCAGACTCAGGCTATAATTATATGCATATGAAAAATTTCGTACAGTTCATACGCGAACAAGGCGTTGTCGGATTTGCAACCGGCTTCATTTTGGGAGGCGCAGTCTCCGACCTTATCAAGTCGCTTATGGCGGATATTGTGAATCCGCTTTTGGGCCTTCTCTTGGGCTCAGTTTCAGGCCTCAAATCAGCTTCCGTTCCCGTCTTGGGCGCGACAGTAACGTGGGGAAATTTTCTAACCGTGTTCATAAACTTCATCGTACTCTCCGCGGTCGTCTATATCCTTTTTAAGGTTCTCGGACTCGACAGGCTCGACAAAAAGAAAGACGCCTAAACTAAAAACTCCTCCGACGATAGGTCGGAGGAGTTTTTTTATTTTGCGTAAATTACTCGCCTGCTTTTTCGGAACCTGCAATCGGCGCCTGCGCGCCCTCCTGCGAAGAACCGCCGTTTAAATAAGCCCATGCCCCTGCCGCCGCTGCTATTGCAGCCGCAAGAAGGAAAACTTTTCTTGCACCGCCGCCGCCCGTTACGTCAACGTGCGGTTCTGATAATTCTCCCTGATATCTTTTTTTCTCGCTCATATGTATTCAAATTACTCCTGCCGTATGCGGTGTCAAGGAAGCATTTTTCGTCCTGATTTAGGAGGTCGGTCACAGGTTTTTGCCTGCTGGCAAAACCCGCGACCCCGCCTCACTCGCCTGCGCTCACTCCGGCTTTCGACTCCCTGTATCCCAACCCGAAACAAAAAACCGGCATATGCCGGTTTTTTGCATCGGTGGACCCACGGGGAGTCGAACCCCGACCTGTTCCATGCCATGGAACCGTTCTACCGCTATACTATGGGCCCCTATTGTTTAACGTGTCAGAGAATACCACATCATGCGGAAAACTTCCGCTTCAATTCTTCCATTTTTTCAGGTTTGGCAACCGCCTGCAGCACGATTTCAGTAAATCCCTGCTGGTGAATCTTTCCTTCGACGACAAGCGCAATCATTTCATCGAATGTCACGGGCATTAATACTATTTGCTCCCCTGGATCCGCTTTCGGTTCTTGTGTTTTCTTGCACCCGTAGCCGATAAACACGTGAACAAACCAGTCGAATTTTTCATAGGGCTGTACGACGTAAAACGGTTCTATGCGTTCGGCCTTATAACCTGTCTCCTCCAAAAGTTCCCTCTCAATAGCCGGCTGCGGCTCTTCGCCGTCCTCCAATCGTCCTGCGGGCGGAGTAATAATCGCACTCCTGTGGGGCTGCGAATCTTCGACCAAAAGTATCCTGCCATCGGGCAATACGGGGTAAATAACGGCGGTATCGGTGCGTACCACCTTTTCAAACGTCGCATGCGTACCGTCATACAATTTTTGTTCCCACTGATAGACGTCAAACAGATTTCCTTCGAATGCGAGACGCGCCGATTCGGGAACGGTGCTTTTTCGGTATGAGCGATCATTCTTCACGCTTGGTATAGTACCGCATATGAAGAAGACCGAGTATCTGGCGATTGCCGCCGTTTCTTTGGACGGCAGAATCGGCGCGCATGAGAAGCACTTTTCCGATTGGACATCGAAGGAAGATAAAAAGTTCATGCGCGCGCTTTTGGAGAAATGCGACGCGATAGTGGTGGGCAACAGCACGTACAAAACGGCTATTGTTCCGCTCTCAAAAAGAAACTGCATCGTTCTGACGCGTTCAGTTAAAACGCAAAAACGCATTTCTCCGAATCTTCTGTATGTAAACCCTAAGTCCGTGAACCTTAAACGCCTTGTAGAAAGCGCTACTATATATAGTAGCGCTTGGAAGAAGCGGACAGAGTCCGGACGCCGCATTGCGATACTCGGCGGAGCACAGACATACGCGTATTGCCTCGAGCACAGCATGCTCACTGACCTCTACCTTACGATAGAGCCCGTCATATTCGGCGCAGGTATTCCCCTATTTGCAGGAAAGTACAAATTGCGAAAAACGAAAGTGGTTTCCGTAAAGAAGCTCAACCGCAAAGGAACCGTGCTTATTCACGCAAAGGTGGGCGATTGAGGATTCGAACCCCAGACCTCTCCCGTGTGAAGGGAGCGCTCTAACCAACTGAGCTAATCGCCCG
>CAYZDT010000080.1:0-2640 GCA_964477415.1 uncultured Candidatus Saccharibacteria bacterium
GCTTCGGTTTTACAACACGCTTGGGTCGCTTCGCAACAAATACGATGCCGTATTCGTTCACATGAATCCCGAATATGTCGTTCTCGCGGGTTGGTTATGGAAACTTGCGGGCAAGAAAGTCGCTCTTTGGTACAACCACACGGTCGGAAGCGTGTGGCTCAAAATCGCTCAGCCGTTTACCGACACCGTTTTTCACACGTCTCCGTTTGCATACACCGCCCGCTACAAAAATGCGAAGCGCATGCCCGCAGGCATTGATACGGATGTGTTTAAGCCGCAAAATGTTCCGCGCATTCCGAAAAGCCTGTATTTCCAAGGCCGCGTCGCTCCTGCGAAAAGAGTCCACGTCATACTTGAAGCGTTTAAAACGCTGTATGCCGCCGGGGACGCGTCTCTTCTTACTATCGTCGGACCCGAGGACGAGGCGTATACGCGCCCCTTAAAAGCGAAGTACGCGGATTTGATTAAAGCGGGCGCGGTAGTCTTTAAAGGGCCGGTTAAAAATACCGATACGCCCGCGCTGTATTCCGCGCATACGGCGTCCGTAAATCTCACGGATCGCGGGAATTACGATAAAACCGTACTTGAATCTCTCGCGTGCGGAACGCGCGCTATCGTTTCCTCCGACGCGTTTAAAGGCGCGCCCGTAACGTACATAGAAAAACCCGATGCCGCGCTTCTTGCGGACGCATTCCGAAATATCGGTGCGCCCGCTCCCGAGGCTTTTGCCGCCTACATACGCGAACACGAAAGTCTCTCGTTACTTGCAGACAGGCTTACCGAGGTTATGCTTGGAAAGAGATATGGATAAAATAACCCGTCAGCGCCTACACGCGTTCCTACTACGCCACCGGTCAGGAGTTCGTACTCTTGATGTGGGGGCCGGCGAGGCGAATCATAAGAAATACTTCCCGCAGAGCATCACCGTAGATATCAACCCGGAACGCAAGCCCGACGTGGTCGGCGACATTCACGCGCTTCCGTTTAAGGACGGCGAATTCGAGATTGTGCTGTGCCTGGACGTCCTCGAACATGTGCGCGACCCGCGGAAGGCAGTTTCGGAATTAATGCGCGTTGTTGCGCCCGGAGGGAAACTTCTTTTCGCAACCCGTTTCGTTTTCCCTTTGCACGACACGCCGGGAGATTATTGGCGTTTTACCGAGTACGGGCTCCGCGACTTGTTCGGAGAATGGGAGATAGAGGAACTTATTCCCGAGACCGGCGTTTTCTCTGCTTTAGCTGTGCTTCTCCAGCGAATTTCTTTCCAGACCCGCCTGCGCGCGAATAAGCTTATGAAATTCTTTATTTTGATCTGCACGTGGATTTTTGCGCGCCTTGACGGGCTTGTGGTAGAAGAGTACGGCGATATCGAGCGAAAACAGAAAGCCTCCCACATCATGGCGACGGGGTACTATCTTTCCGTGCGCAAGCGCGCGTGATGCGCAACCCTTTTATGAGCGCGCTCGTCTTATTTCTTAAACAGTGTCTGATTGGAACGTTGTATGCCGTCTCTGTGCTCGTTCCGCGCAAACCGCGCATGGCGGTTCTTCTGTACCATTCGATTTCCGATTCTGATGATTTCTTTGCCGTTTCTCCGAATGTGTTCAAAAGGCACGTAGAGGAAATACGGAAACGCGCGGACATTGTTCCGCTTTCCGCGGTTTCGGCATATATGCGCGGCGAGCCGCTTATGCGTGATGCGGTGGCGATTACGTTCGACGACGGGTACCGCGATTTTGTCTTGAACGCGCTCCCTGTTCTTGCCGCCCTTGATGCGCCCGCAACCGTGTTCGTTATGGGCGGCGAGCCGATGCGCGCGGAACTGGGCAATGAACACTCGCTCCTTTCTTCAGACGACGGCGCACTTCTGAAAAATCCGCTCGTCAATGTCGAGAGCCATGCCGCAACGCACCGCAAGCTGACGCGCATCGCCGAACATGAAGCTCGTGCGGAACTTGCAGATTCGCGCTCGCGCATCGCGGAAATATTCGGCGTTTCCGCTCCCGTGTATCTCGCGTATCCTAAAGGCGCCTGGAATGCGAACGTCGCGGAGTACGCAAAAGATGCAGGATATGATGCGGCGTTTACGGTAGGGGGGCGCTCCGTCAAACATTCGGATTCGCCGTATGCGATACCCCGTATTCAGGTGGATTCATCGACGACGAGTCTTGAATTTTCCGCAAAGCTCACGCCGGCTGCGGATTGGTACCATGCGCTCTGGGCGTTTTTAAAGAAAAAGCTATGAGTGGGAAAATTCCATGTTCTGTCAGAATCAGATACGGAAGTTCGCGTTGGATGGAGAAAAGGGCTTGCAGAGTTGGTTCATCACGCGTATCGTGAAGTTTCTCGATTCGAAAGGGAAGAAAGCCATTGGCTGGGATGAAATTCTCGAAGGCGGACTTGCGAAAGGCGCAGCGGTGATGTCGTGGCGCGGAGAAGAAGGCGGAATTGCTGCGGCGAAAGCCGGACACAATGTTGTAATGACGCCCGGCAGTCATTGTTACTTCGATTATTATCAGTCACAGAATCCGGGAGAACCTTTGGCCATTGGAGGTTATCTGCCTGTTGAAAAAGTGTACAGCTACAACCCTGTTCCGCAGGTGTTGAATGCAGATGAACGTCGTTTCATTCTTGGAGTGC
>CAYZDT010000081.1:0-2621 GCA_964477415.1 uncultured Candidatus Saccharibacteria bacterium
GTATGAAGGCGATGCAGATTGAGCAGAAAGCGCTCGAAATTCAGAAACGGGTAGGGGAGTTGGCAAAACATTTGGGCACATACGACGAATACATGAAGAAATTGGGCAATACGCTCCAGACGACGGTAAATCACTACACCGCGGCGTACAAAGAATTCGCAAAGATAGACAAAGACGTTGTTCGCATTTCGGGTGAATCGGCGGATGTGACCCCGCTTTCGATTAGTGGCGTTGAACGCGATTCTTAGGTATTTTGACGGTGTGAAAGAAGCCGTTCGTACCCTCAAATATCCGATAGTCGATGCCGCATTTCGGGACGAGGACGGCAAGGTGCGGGCGGTTGTGGGCGGGCGCGAGTGGCTTTTGGTGGGCGAGGGCGGAGGACCGGAGGACAACCGACAGCCCATTATTCCGAACCATCCTTATAGCCAGATTTTGGGACGTTTTCGTCTCGAGACTTCGGGCATGAGTACCGATTGCTTCGCATATTTGCCGTTCACTCGAGTTATGGAATACGGCGGGTGGTCAAACATCCCCCGTTAGGCGGGTTACCGGCGACGTAGAGCGAGCGAAATAGAAAAGTCCGCTTTTATATTTCCGAGCCGAGGACGCCGGAAACCCATAAGGCGCAGCGTCTTATGGGTTACCCGAAAGGGGAATGTCGGGTACTATACTCATACGATATGTGCGGAATCTTCGCTTATACGGGCAATAAAAAGGCAGAGCCGATACTCCTCACGGGTCTCTCGTCCTTGGAATACCGCGGATACGATTCCGCGGGCATTTTCATGCCGGGCACGCCGTTGGTAAAAACCCCGGGTGCGGTAGACGCTTTGAAGAAAAAAATGGGCGCGCCTTCCGATTCCAAATCCGGCATCGCGCACTTGCGCTGGGCGACCCACGGCGAGCCGAACGAAGTCAATGCGCATCCGCACGTGGATTGCACGGGCGATATATACGTCGCGCATAACGGCATCGTTGAAAATTTTCGCGAACTCAAGGCGGGACTTACCGAAAGGGGTCACACGTTTAAATCCGAAACCGATACGGAAATTTTGGCGCACCTCATCGAGGAAGGACTCTCGGCAGGGAAGTCGTTCGAAGATGCGGTCGTGGATACGCTGTCGCAAATTCGCGGCACGTACGGCCTCTTGGTTTCATACAAGCAGGAACCCGAGACGATCATCACTGCGCGCATGGGTTCGCCGGTCGTTTTGGGTGTCGGAAAGGGAGAGAATTTCGTCGCGTCGGACGCGACGCCGATTTTGCCGCACACGAAAGAAGTGGTGTTTTTGAACGATGGCGATATCGCAATCATCACCCCCGACAGTCACCGCGTGAGAACTCTCAAAGACCGCGAAATCAACCGCGCCGCGCAGACCGTGGATTGGGACGCCGAAGCGGCATCGAAGGACGGTTACGAGCACTACATGCTCAAGGAAATCATGGAAGCGCCCGAAGTCATACGAAACGCGATACGCGGACGCCTTATAAAAGAGGGAGGACGGGCGAAATTGGGCGGCGTCGAGTCGGTGAAAAAAGAATTGGACGAGTTGGACCGCCTTATTATTACCGCGTGCGGGACCGCGTATTACGCGGGGCTTCTCGGCGAATACCTGATTGAAGATTTGGCGGGTGTTCCCGTTGAAGTCGAGCTTGCGTCTGAATTCCGCTACCGGAAACCGATAATAAACGGCAATACGGCGGTATTGGCGGTTTCGCAGTCGGGCGAAACTTTGGACACTCTCGAAGCAATCCGCGAAGGGAAGCGGAAAGGCGCCTTAACTTTGGGTATTGTAAACGCCGTCGGCTCTACGATTGCGCGCGAAACGGATGCGGGCGTCTATAACCACGCGGGGCCTGAGGTGTCTGTTGCCTCAACCAAGGCGTTTCTTTCGCAGGTAACCGTTCTTACGCTCTTGGCGCTCTTCTTGGGAAGAAACCGCCACCTGTCCGAGGCGGGCGGCAAAAAGCTTGCCGAGGGGCTTTTGGAATTGCCCGATTTGGCGGAGAAAGTCTTGGCGCAATCGGACAAAATCAAAGCCATTGCGGAGAAATATAAAGACGCGCGCGACTTTCTGTATATCGGCCGCCGTTACAGCTATCCCGTTGCGCTTGAAGGCGCGATAAAGCTTAAAGAAATTTCATACATACACGCGGAAGGGTACGGCGCGGGCGAGATGAAGCACGGCCCGTTGGCAATGATTGACGCGAAATTCCCGACGTTTGCGATTGCGCCGACGGATTCCGTCTACGACAAGACGGTTTCAAACATGATTGAAATCCGCGCGCGCAAAGGTCCGATAATCGCGATTGCGACCGAAGGCGACGAACACATCAAAGAGGTGGCGGACGACGTCATTTATATTCCCGAAACGCTGGAACAATTGACCCCGATACTTTCCGTAATCGTCGTTCAGCTGTTTGCGTATCATTTTGCAGCCCAGAAGGGCCTGAACGTCGACCGCCCGCGAAACCTTGCCAAGTCGGTGACGGTGGAGTAACGTCCGCATTTCATGAGCGAAAGTTTGCGTTTCGGATACCTTGAGGAAATTGAATTGTCGGACGTCGAGGGTGGGAACTCCTTTTCGAAGTTCGGAAAAGCTCCGTATTTCTTTATC
>CAYZDT010000082.1:0-2596 GCA_964477415.1 uncultured Candidatus Saccharibacteria bacterium
GCCGTCGCTTTTCCCAATCCAGTTTCTTTGCGACTCCTTAATCGGTTCCGGCCACGCCAAGGGTTCTAAATCAGAAATGAGGCGCTCCGCATAATCGGTAATTTTCATAAACCACTGCTCCAAATCTTTTAGAACGACTTCCGTGCCGCACCGTTCGCACTTGCCGTCGATGACCTGCTCGTTTGCAAGAACCGTCTGATCGACGGGGCACCAATTCACGCGCCCCTTGCCGCGGTACGCCAAACCTTTTTCATAGAATTTCAAAAAGAGCCACTGCGTCCAGCGCATGTATTCGGGCGATGAGGTATTTACTTCGCGCTCCCAATCGAACGACGCGCCCATGGTGCGTATTTGCGCGCCCATCTTTGAAACGGATTCGGCAATCCACTCGGCGGGATTTATGCCGCGCTTTATTGCGGCGTTTTCTGCGGGCAACCCGAACGAATCGTATCCGAAGGGAAACAAAACGTTATATCCCTGCATGCGCTTCATGCGCGCATACGCGTCCGGCACCGCATACGCGTACCAGTGGCCGATGTGCAAATCTCCCGACGGGTACGGGAACTCGACCAAGGCGTAGAGGTTTTCTTTTCCGGAAACGGAATCTGGAGCGCGGTAGATGCCGCTATTCGCCCACGCGTCCTGCCATTTCTTCTCAATCTTCTTGTGGTCGTATTCGCGAGCCATTCACGCGATTATACCTTTTTATTCAAAATCCGTTCGAGCGCGCCCAGCGATCGTCTCTTTCCAGTATGCGGATTCTTCTCACGCGCGCAGTATTATCCTGCCACACCGCATACGCCATGGTAAGCAGAATGCCTGCTCCGATTGCAAGCGCAACCGGAGGCTGTGATGCTATAAAACCTGCGAGCGAGGTTGCCAAGAAACCTATGCCTTTTGCGGCAAGTGTAAGACCTGCGGCGCCCATAGCACCGATCCCGTTTAAAACGGCGGATACAGCTTCGGGACCGACGGCAACGAGACCCGCGATACCGCCAAAAGCTGCGGACGGAATCAAAATCGCGAGAAGTTTTTTCTGTAAATCTATGAAATCTTCACTAGGCGTCCGCAACGCTGCGCGCATACCTTGAATACGCTGTTCATACCGCCAGACAGGATACGTCACCGGCCGCTCAATTTTCGGCGGACGAGGAGGCCTAACGAAAGAGACACCGGCTTCTCTTCTTGTGTCCGGAGAGAACCGGAATTTATCTTCAGGTTTCGGTAAAAAGAATGAGTCGGCCGCAGCTATTCTTCTGCGCGCAGCTACACTCGGCGTTTCAATATGCACGTCCTCTCGTTTCAGTATGTCACTGTCATGCCTCATATATCAATTATACCACAATAGTGGTAAAAAAGTCAATACCTCAGAAAACACCCTTATCTCGAGTTTTTAGGATACGGAGGGTATCTATCGGGGTCTATGACGCGCTCAAAACACGCCTCGCCTTTTCCGTGCTTCCAATTCTGATCGTCAGGGAGTGCCGGCATCGTCATGTCGGAAGCATCGCTGCTTTCGAGGCTGAACGTTGCACACAATGAGAAGGACATGCCTTCCCCCGCTTTATAGACATAGGCCTCGCCCGTTTCAGGATCTTTCGGCGCCACAAAGCCTGAGAGCGGATCCTCTAAATCCGCCATAGACGCGGGAAGTTTCTCTTTCTGCTGCCAGAAACTCACTACCTGCCACTGGATATTCTGCAGGTCGGACAAACGCTGCTGGTCCAGTTTTGCGAGACGCGCGGTCTGAGGCGAGCCGATGATGAAGAACGATGCGCCGAGTGAAATAAGCACGGCAACGGATACAGCCGCAGCGATTCCCATGGAGAGTTTCGCCTTCCGCTCCCATGTGCCTTTCAATTCTTCAAGGAAATACCAGAAGCCCGAGCCCAGTACGAGAAGTATTGCGAGCGCTTTCAGAACGAATCGGACAGATAAATCTCCCTGCAAGTACACATAAATAGTCGCGATGACGTCTATCGCCATCGTAAGGCCGGCAAGGAAAATAGTAAGAAAAACCATCCAGCGCCTCACCCAAATTTCTTTCTTTTCCGGGTTTGTGCGGATGTCCTTGTGGAGGATGCGCATGAACCACACAAAAAGCGGAAACATGACGATGAGGGACGCGAACGCGAATCGAATCGGACCCGAATACGGGTCGCCGTATACAACCGCGCGGTCAGGAAGAAGCGCGTCTATGTACTGATGAAACAGCAATATCAAAGAGGTCGCCGACACGTAGAGGGCGATCATTGCTCCGAGCCAGAGAAAAAAATCTTTCGGAGTCGTCTTCGGTTTTCCGTCCATGATTACTTTTGGCAGTCGTAATGCGGAGAGTGCGACTGTCCGCAGTTAGGGCACGCGGGAAAGCTCTGCTCTTGAGGGCCTTCGCCTCTGGCTTTCTTCTCGCGCTTTACGTATGCGTCTATCTCCGCCGCGTCGCGTTCATGTTCAGGACCTCGTGAATCTGCTCCGAATCCCATAGATTTTTTCTTTATCCTTTATAAAGCTTAGTATATCAAATCTTGAACTCAATCACATCGCCGTCTTTTACGACATACTCTTTGCCTTCCGTTCGTACCCAGCCTTTTTCGCG
>CAYZDT010000083.1:0-2574 GCA_964477415.1 uncultured Candidatus Saccharibacteria bacterium
CGCGTCTTCAACCGCGTGCATTTCGTATTGCGTGATTATCGACGAGCCGTGCGGATCGAACTGTACGGGCACGAAATCGGTAACCGCAGACGGCGCAATCACGATGCCTGCCGCGTGTATGGAAATGTGCCGCGCGTTGCCTTCGATTTTCTTCGCGGCGTTAATGACGATTTCCGCGTCCTCATCCGACTGGTAGAGTTTTTTCAAATCCTCCTCGATTTCAAGCGCGCGGTCGATGGTCATGGGGAAGCCCTGGCTTCCGAGAGGAATCATTTTGGCGATGCGGTCGCCGACGCCGTACGGATAGCCCATTGCGCGCGCAACGTCTCTCACCGCCGCGCGCGCCGCCATCGTGCCGAACGTGCCGATTTGCGCGACCGCATTTTCGCCGTAGCGTTCGCGGGCATACGCAATCATCAAATCGCGCTTCGTATCCGCAAAGTCCATGTCGACGTCCGGAGGCGAGGGGCGTTCGGGGTTCAGGAAGCGTTCAAAGGGGAGTTTGTATTCCAAAGGGTCGATATTCGTGATGCCCGTCAGATACGACACGTACGAACCCGCGGCGGAGCCTCGGGTCGTGGTCAATATTCCGTGCGTACGCGCGTAATTCAAAAGGTCGGATACGGTCAGGAAGTACGGCGAGTATCCCTTTTTCGCGATGATGGAAAGTTCGTATTCAAGACGTTTGCCCGCCTCTCCTGAAAGGTCGATGCCGCGCGCTTTCGCCCCCTCGTGTGCGGCTTTTGCCAGTTCTTCCTCATAGGAAGTCCCGTTAGCAATCGGGAAATCGGGGAATACCCATGCGCCGAGTTTAAGTTCAAGTTTGACGCGTTCGGCGATTGCCTCCGTGTGTTTTAAGGCTTCGGGAAAGTCGCGGTATCGCTCTTCCGCCTCCGCCTGGCTTATGAACGCGCGGTCGTCGGGATCCGGTTCGGCCGACGGATTTGCGATTTTCCGCACGATATCGCGGACTTCGCGGTCTTCCGGTTTCAGATAATACGACGCGTCCGAGGCGACCAAGGGGACATGGAGCGCATTTGCGACGCCTGCAACGCGAATCTGGTATTCGCGCCCGCCGTTCCAAGGCAGCCGCGCAAAGACGGAATCTTTTCCGCACGCCGCGCGCAATTCGTCTAGGAGTGCTTCGCTGCCGTGTCCCAAAAGCGCGGTATCGGGAACGATTGCAATCAGGCCTGCGCCGTATTCGGCCACATGCGCGGCTGTCGCGCGCGGCTGGCCCTTGTCGGAGGCGAGCTGCGCGGCTGAAACGAGCTTCAGCAGATTTTTATATCCGCGTTCGTTTTCCGCGAGAAACACGAGATGGTTTGCGGCATCCGCCATGTCGACGTCGAGGTCCACGCCGATAATCGGATTCACGCCCGCCTTCTTCGCGGTTTTATAAAACTCTAAAGCGCCGTAGAGATTGTTTCTGTCGGTCAAGGCCAAGGCCGGCATTCCGTAAAATGACGCCTGATTCACCAGTGCGTCAATCTGCGGCAGTCCGTCGAGGAGGCTGAAATGGCTGTGAGCGGAGAGGTGAGAGAAGCGCGGCATTCGCCCCATTATAGTGCGTTCGTTTCCGGCCGAGAAATCGCGCTTTTTCTACAGCCTCAAAAAAGCCGTTCCGCGGGCGGGATACACTGATTTTAATGGCGCGTCTGTATGTGGGAATAGATGAAGTAGGCAGGGGCCCTTTGGCGGGACCGGTTGCGGTCGGTATTGCGGTTTGCGCGCCGTCGTTTTCGATGACAGGTCTAACCGACTCGAAAAAAATGACAGAAAAGGCGCGCGAGCGGATTGTCGCCGAGGCGCGAAAAATGATGAGTGCGGGCGAACTCCGTTTCGGCGTTTTTTCCGCCCCCGCTTCGCGTATCGACGAAGGGGGTATTGAGCGCACAATCCGTTCGCTTATACGCCAGGGCATCGCACGCCTCGCACCCGATCCGGATTCTGTCGAGGTCTATCTCGACGGCAGGCTTTCCGCTCCGCAGGCGTACCACCAAGAAACTATCATCCGCGGAGACCTTCTTGTGCCCGTTATTTCTCTGGCGTCCGTAGTTGCTAAAGTCGCACGCGACCGATATATGACACGCGTCATGCACCTCAAGTTTCCCGAATACGGTTTTGATGCGCACAAAGGCTATGGAACCGCGTCTCACATAGCGGCGATACGTACGCACGGCCCCTCGGAAATTCACCGCATGAGTTTCTTGCGCAACATCTTGCCCGCGCATGCCGCGGTGGTACACTCAACATAATGGCTACTGAGGCGCACACCAGCGAACGTGCCCCCGCGTCCGTAATCGAGCAGCGCATGAAAAATGCCGCAAAACTTGCAGCTGTTGTCGGCATCCCACTCGGTATTTTTAATGTGTGGCTTGGTGCGACCGGAGCGGCGCTTGGTGCGCTCCTTGGTTTTACCGGACCGGTAAGAAATAATATATGAGCGACGAACCTCAGCAGAATCCCGTTCCTGACGTTCCGATAGACGGAGCGGCGGCCGAGCGCGTTATGGAGCTGTATCGCGGCGTTGACGCGGTTTTGGACGAGATGCGCGTACCGGAGGAGGAGCGG
>CAYZDT010000084.1:0-2543 GCA_964477415.1 uncultured Candidatus Saccharibacteria bacterium
GTGATGAGTCGTTCAAAAGCTGCGATGCTCCCGTCAGGCGCGCATCAAGGGAGCGCGCGGACGGGTCGACGTTTTGCTGTTCGGCCGCGACCTCCAAAGATTTTGCGGTCGCCTCATCGCCCACTTTACGTCCGAGAGTCGCAACGGTGGGGTCGAGAATGCATTCCTTCTGGAGCTGCACGCCGACTTTTTCGTCGGTTTCAGTCACAACATTAAGCGTATTGGTATTTATCTCCTTTACCTCGTCGATTTTATCCTGAGTCGTTTTGTCGTTTGTCGGTACCGACTGGCTCCCGCCACCACCAAAACCGAGTGACTCTGTGAGGCCGCCGCCTTCTCCGCCGAACAAACCGCCGAAGTCCCCGAGACCTATATCCCCCAAGAGGTCCTGTCCGATGCCGGAAACCGCGCCTTCAACGTAATCGCCGACAACGTTCCCCACTTGTCCGCAAATGTTTCTTCCGAGAGATGAATCACCGCACGCGCCGCCTATCGCATCGCCCACGTAATCGCCTGCTGCGCCCGAGACGTCGTCAACGGCGCCGCCGAAACCGTTACTCAAAATGTCCGCCGCCGCGCGGCCGTAGGTGCCGCTTCCGCGAAGACCGCTCAAAACTCCGTCAACGGCTGCGTCTCCGAGCTGGCTTCCGAGGCGCGATATCGCGCCCTGAAGTGCCCCGCCGCTTTGCGGCAGTCCGCAGTCGATTTCCCCTGCGATAGACGATGCGGCTGATGCGGTGCTCTGGGACTTTCCGCTCGAACCCGTGCTACCGTCAAGCGAAGTGCCCGACACTCCCGTTCCCACGGTGCCGCCTGAGGAGCCGCCCGTTGTGCCTCCTGTAGTTGTTGTGTCGCCCAAAACCGCGCCGACTTCAGCCTGCGTTTCCGTTCCTCCGACGCCAGCGCCGACCCCGATGCCTTCCGCAAAGAGCTGCGCGGGGATTGCGAACGAAAGGGCAAGGAGAAGAGCGAGTATCTTTTTCATTGTGTATTTTTAATATTTGAAATTGCCGTATACAGTTTGCCCAATTTCGTCTGTACGTTCGATTCCGCGGTTATGAATGCGTTCATATACGTAATTCCGGCAAACGGGTCCCCTCCCCATGCGCCCATTGCCGAAACGACGTTTGCCAATGTGCCGACGGCGTTCACGAATTCGAGGTGTTCTTCTGCCACGGCGGGCGGAGTCGGCATCGCAAGAAGTGCCGCTTCAATTTCACGGTATTTTGCCGCCGCGAGTTTCAGTTCGGGCGTTCCGTAATAATTTTCGGCGTATACGGTGTGTTTGAAAAGTGCAAGCTCGTACTCGCGTACTTTTGTGGAGGTTTTCAGTATTGCCCCCAGTACATCGACGTATGCGCTGACGTTCGCGCCCTCTTTTACGTTCAGACGATCGATAGTTATGCGTTCCGTCAAATCGGGAACAGGTGCATTTTTTGTTATTGCCTCAAGCGACATACCTTTCCCTGCGGAAGTACCAGTCTGCGCGCTCGCAAAACTCTGTGCTATCGCCTGAGTCGGGGCGACTCCGCTCCATACCTCGAAGCCGTTTACCGTCGCCCCTGCGATGGTCGGGTCTGAGCCCGCCGCGATTTCCGCCCCGTCTCCGGCCCCGTCGCCGTCGGTGTCGAATTTATTGGGGTCGGTGTGCCAGACGGTCTCTTCCCATGTCGTCAGACCGTCATTGTCCGCGTCGTTCGGACTTTTTGTTGATGTCGTAGAGAGGAACGAAATCCCGCCTTTGTTTTCAAAAAAGTACGTTCCTATCGCGGTACCGATAACGAGAAGTGCGAATATGCCCGCGATAATAACGTTGCCCCACCCTTTCTTGGGTTCCATGAAAATAAGTATACCGCCTGCCGTTTGTCTAGGACGCTGTGCCTCTTGATAACCTTTACGCCAATTTTTCGGCAAGAACGAGCCACGTCGCCGGGGGGATATCCTCCGCGCGCGCCTTTTCATCGACGCCCGCCTCTGTAAGAGCTTCTACTGCACGTTCACCGAACGCCCGCTTTAGATTTCCCGAAAGCGTTTTCCGCTTTTGTGCGAATCCCGCTTTGACTGTTTTAAAGAATATTTCCTCGGATGCCTTTCCGAAAGCGTCGCGCGATATTCCGTTGATTGAAAGAATTGCCGAGTCGACTTTCGGAGGCGGATTGAAGCTTCCTTTTGATACCGTTTTTACGTATCGCGGCGCACCGTATGCTTTAACCGACAAAGAGAGTATCGACTCTTTTTTCGAGCGCGCGATTCTCTCCGCTACTTCTTTCTGTACGAGAAGCGAAACCGAAAGCGGCTGATTGTTCGCCGAGAGCGCGGTGCGGATAAGTTCTCCCGTTATGTAATACGGAATATTCGCGGCGACTCGGTATGCGCCTTCAGGAAATACGCGGTCGGGCGTCCATTCGCGCGCGTCTCCTTCTATAAGTACCAGACGCCCCTCGGCAATTTCCGCGGAGAAAACTTCTTTAAGAACCGAAACCATTTCTGGATCTTTTTCAACTGCCGTTACGTACGCGCCGAGAGCGAGAAGTTCTTTGGTC
>CAYZDT010000085.1:0-2513 GCA_964477415.1 uncultured Candidatus Saccharibacteria bacterium
AAGTGATTGACCACGAATGGGGAGGGAAAATCGCACGAAACGGAGCCGAAAACGGCGACTGGCTCAAAGAGAAAGATGAATTTTTCGGAGAGGCAGAGACGCTTCAAGATGCAATCGGAGAACTGTCAGCCTATGCTCCGAAGTTGGGTATAGACTCGGACGTCGTGAAATACTGCACGCTCTTTGATGAGCGCAGACGCCGTACGCATCGCGTTCCGAATGTTAAGGGTGAACCGAAACGTTTTGCTCCGCTTGTTTTGGACGATGATACCTATTTGAAAGTGAACACGACGCGTCTCGCGCGTCCGCGAAGAATATTCGAGGTTGAGGACCCGACTACAGGGAAGATAAAAAGCGCAGAAAAGCGTGCACGCATTATGAGCCTTATTGTCCGACTCGGGTTTGAGGAACGTTTCGATAAAGCGTTTGCGGGGCTTTCTTCAGAACGTTTCCTTATTGACGACGGCATCGTCGTCCGCGGTTCGCGGGTTTTGCCGGGCTTAGGCAAGAGAAAAAAGTAACCTCTTTTTCGTAAGTTTGCTATAGTAGCCGTCTAAGGAGGCGTGGCTATGAAATACGAACTGCTTCGTATTTCATCCGCTCCGCGTAAGCGGAAAAGCCGATGTGAGGCCGAATAGGCCGAACAGGCTTTAGGGAAGCCCTGCGAAGCCACCTTCCTAAAGATGCTGCGAAGCAGCATTGGAGGCGTGGCTGAGCGGTCGAAAGCAGCACACTGCTAATGTGTTGTCCGGGAAACCGGACCGCAGGTTCGAATCCTGCCGCCTCCGCATAAATAGAGAAACCAAATATGAGTACGCACGGAAAAGATTTAACGCAGGGCAAGATTGCAAAGCAATTGTGGTCGGTCGCATGGCCGATGATGCTGTCGATGTTTTTCTTCACGCTCTACAACCTTGTAGACGCGTTTTGGGTTTCTAAGCTTTCGCCGGAGGCGATTGCAGCGGTTTCAATTTCTCAAATTACTTTGTTTGCAATGATGTCTCTCGCGATGGGCATCTCGGTCGGCTCTTCCGTTTTGATGGGTATGAGCCTCGGCGCCGGAAATAAAGAAAATGCCGAGAAAATCCTCGGGCAAGGGTATCTTCTTTCGATATTCGCCGGCCTGTTCTTTTCGGTCGTCGCTTTCGTATTCAGAGAGCCGCTGCTCCATCTTTCGGGAGCGATTCCGAGCATCTATCCTTTGGCACTTCCTTTCTTCACGGTCTCCGCAATCGGTTCGGTCTTGACGTTCCTTATGATGGCGACTTCGACGGCGTTTAACGCGCAGGGCGACAATTTCACCGCTACCAAATTCTTCGCCGTGTCCGTCCTGACGAACGCGATTCTCGACCCGATTATGATATTCGGTTATTTCGGCGTTCCAGCGATGGGCATTGCGGGCGCGGCATGGGCGACCCTGATTTCTCAGGCGGTATTTCTCGTTCTTTCGCTTCGGGTTCTGATGAGCGACCGCATGATGGTGCCTTTGAGACTCAAGAATTTACGCCTCAAATGGGCGTCGGTAAAGAAGGTGTTTAAAATTGGCCTGCCTGCGTCCTTAACGCAAACGCTGAACCCCGTCGGCTTTTCAGCGCTCATGGTAATTGTCGCAGGCGCGTTTCTTGAAGCGGGCGCGGCGGCGTTTTCAATCGGCTTCCGTATCGAATTTTTCGCATTCATTCCCGCAATCGGCTTCGGCTTCGGTTCGATGGCGATGATGGGACAAAACGTCGGAGCGGGGAATTTTGAACGCGTCCGCGAAATATTCAAAACCGTCGTCCGACTGGCTGCGGGCACCGCCCTCGGGTTCGCCGTGCTTGCGTTTATCTTCGCGCCCCTAGTTGTCGGCGTATTTACCGACGACCCGACGGTGACCGAATACGCGCTTCAATACTTCCGCATCGTTCCTTTGGGATACGCGTTCTTTGCAGTGGCGTTTGTTGAGGCAAGCATCTTTCAGGGTCTCGGCCGTTCATGGCCCGGTTTTTGGATAACGTTCGGCCGTATGGCGCTTACGCTCGCTATCGCATTTACCACAGTCAACGTATTCCATATGCCGATTTGGTCCGTGTGGACCGCCTTGGTCGTAGGCAGCATCACTTCTTCAATCCTCGGATACATCTGGGTCAGATACGCGATTGACCACGCCAAACGCCATGCGGTTACTCCGCATCCCGCGAGCGCGGAAGAATCGATGCCGGCCCCGATTGCGTAAAGCGTTCTAGGAACCCGCCGCTTTGAGGTAGGCGTCGAAGAACGCTTTGCAATTCACGTCGTCTTCGGTCGTCGCTCCCTGTCCGCAGCCGTGCGGTTCGGGATCGGGAATGCCGCAGATGACGCCGTGGCAGTGGTAGTAGGCGCACGCATCCGGATTCGAGAGGTGGAGCGCGGTCGGGAACTTGCTTTGGCGCTCTGCATTTTCTTTCGCTATTTCCGCTTCGCGCGCGGCAATCTGTGCTTCGACATCTGCCAGCTCTTTTAGAAGAGCGGCTTTCTCGGCCTGTTTCCGTGCA
>CAYZDT010000086.1:0-2365 GCA_964477415.1 uncultured Candidatus Saccharibacteria bacterium
GCATTATCGCCCTCGGCATTTCCCTCTCCTATATCTATACGATAGTAAAAGGCAAGACGCGTCCGCATCTCTACACGTACGTCATCGACCTCATCGTCTCCTCAGTCGTCGTCGCGGGCGCTTTGGCCGCAGGCGCGGGAGCGGGCGCGTGGAATCTTCTGGTCTCGACGCCTTTGGTGCTTGTCATTGCACTCCTTTGCCTCAAATACGGCACGAAAGACGTAACCAAGTCCGACGCACTTTTTGCGGGCGGCGCTTTACTCACCGTCATTCCGTGGCTTCTCACAAAAGACCCGACGCTGTCCGTCGTTCTTGCGTCCCTGATTTACGTGCTCTCAATGATTCCGACGATACGAAAAACTTGGAATGCACCTGAATCGGAGCCGATTGCACTTTGGACGATAAACGCCCTAAAACACGTCGTTGCGCTCTCCGCGCTCGCCGTATTTTCGGTTGCAACCGCAACTTATTCTCTCTCCATTATCTGCATAGACACCGTTTTAATCGGCGTCATGCTGTATCGGCATAGAAAATAGTCCATACCTTAGGGAATCGAGAGTCACGTCCGATTAGGAACCCTGTATTTCCTGCACTCCCTGAGAAACAATATATTTTTCTGCAACTCCGCGGAACGCCTCGAGGGCGGGTTTGTCATCCCCTTCAAGGACGGTGATTCCTTCCATGAAATTCTTTTGCCCTGTGCGATAAGTATATTGCAAATAGTTCCTGCCTGAATTGATGACGACAGGTTGGCCGGTTGAGAGCGCCTTAGCAAGCGCACGTTTCAAGAAAGTGTATCCGCCTTCTGTTAGTTCGCGAGAGATTGCGCCTTCAAAACGATTAGCGGGTGCGGAAGGCGTCCGCTCTGATTCCGTCCGACTTCTTCCTATTTCTTTGCCCTGATGAAAAAATCTCATATAAACACCTTACACCAAAATACTTAAACGGCGGTGCGCGCTCTAGGATTCGAACCTAGGACCACTCGAGTATCAGTCGAGTGCTCTACCAACTGAGCTAAGCGCGCAAGACGGCTATAGTATCAAAATTTCGTTATATTTACACCTACTCCGCGGATCCGCGCTCTTCCTCAATACTGACCATAGAAACCGGAACCGTGAAGCGGCGGGACGGGTCATACCCGTCGGAGTCCGTCATTTTTTTTATCCCGCGGACATGCGGCTCGTTAATTGGCTGTTTGTTCACGATAGTGCCCGTCAAAAGCACCTCAACCACGAGTCCTTGGAACTTTCTTCCTTTCGCAGAAACGCGCACGCGCGTGCCTTCGGTAATGCCGGATGCTTCGGTCATCTCTTTACTTAACTAATTTCATTTCGCGCATCGGTCGGCTGATCTATGCGAGGCAGCAGATATACATATTCGCCGCGCTGCACGACAAATTGCACGACTCCGCCTACATCAACCGCGAACGTACCGTAGCCGTTCTCCTGTAGTCCCACCTCTTCCGCACGCGCAATCGGCGCTCCCAGAGTCTTGCCTTCAAATGACATAAGCCGTGAAAATACCACGGCGCCCGAAAAACGCAATACGCGGGCGGGATTATCCTCCCCCCTCTATCCCGCGGGTTTTTCTCCAATGTGCGGTCACTTCTCTGCCGTCGTCGGTGAGGCCCGTTATAATTTCCGCGTTCTTCGGATTGTTCGCCAGCGGCTGGACTTTTGCTTTAACGAACGCCCCCCCATCGACGCGAAATTCGCGGTCATGCCCGACCAAATCCTGCACGGAGAAGGGTTTCGGTCTGCTGCCTTTGTTTGCCATTCTTTATGTATACAAAATGAAAAAACGGCGCGCAAGCGCCGTTATGCACAATCTTGAAACCCTAACCAAAGCTTTCTGTCTTTATTCTGTCCCGTCTATTGCAGTTTCGTATATCTGCGTACCGGATGCCATTTAGAGTTGTGCATCATTACTCTATTTGCGAGTGCAAATAATCGACTGTCAGTTTGGCCGAAGCCAAACGATTTCCTCGTGGAATTGTTCCACGACCAGCTTCCGCTAGCCGTGCCTTGTTACAACTTACTCCCTGTCACCGAACTTACCGTGGGCCGCGATAAACGCGGACGTCGGGCATTCCCGGCTCCCTTGAGTTGATGGGCGGTGAGTACAAGACTCGAGAACGTATTCACCGTAGTATGGCTGACCTACGATTACTAGTAATTCCAGCTTCATGAGGTCGGGTTGCAGACCTCAATCCGTACTGAGGCAACATTTTGAGATTTGCTCCACGTTACCGTCTTGCGTCTCTTTGTTGTTGCCATTGTATCACGTGTGCAGCCCAAGGTATCAGAGGGGCATGCTGATCTGGCGTCATCCCCACCTTCCTCTCCCGTGAGGGAGCAGTCTCGCC
>CAYZDT010000087.1:0-2354 GCA_964477415.1 uncultured Candidatus Saccharibacteria bacterium
GAGCGCTGCACCAACCAGTGCGTCGCCGACAAAGGAGCCCTGTTTCATTCCCTTTCCCATGAGTTTGTTCGCGCCGACCGACACTTTCCCCAAGCCCGGAATGTTTTCCCATACGGCGGGAAACAGAAGGGTTACGCCGAACAAAGCAAAAATGCCGCCTGAAAGATAGGTCCAAAACTGAGGCGGAATCATGATGAACGCCGTTGATGCTTTCAGAATAAACGTAAACGCAATGACAGAAAGCGCCAAGGAGCCTACGACGACATACGGCGTCCATCGGCTTCTCCCTGAGGCGGAGGAGCCGATAACGACCGGCAACACGGGCAAAATGCACGGCGCAAGAACCGTGAGGATGCCCGCCAAGAATGAAACAACAAGAAACGCCATCTTATTTTACTTTCGCAAAGACCGCGGCCAGCGTTGCCGCATCGCTGAACTTCTGTATTAGTTTTCCTGAAGCGTCTACCTGTACGAACGTATGCTGGGTGGTGACGCCGTATTTCTGCTTCAAAGCCGTTTCTTTGTCGTAGTTCACCTTAAGAATATGGACGCCGGCGGGGATTTGCGCGCCTGCATTTATTTCCGATTCAATGGCGCGGCACGTGGGGCACCAGTCCGCGTGAAAGAACAGAAGCACGTCGCCCGAATCCGCGAGCGCGAGTTTCTCCGCGCCGTAAGCTTCATAGCTTCCCTTTTCCATCATCGTGCCTCCGTCCATCGTCTCTCCGTCTTTCATCATCGAGTCGTCTTTCATCATCCCGTCACCCTCCGTCATCGCGTCGTCCTTCATCATGGAATCGTCCTGCATCATCTCCCCCTCTTTCTGCATCTCGTCTTTCATCATTGCGCCCCCGTCGTTTTGAGAAACGGCGTACCAGCCGATGCCGATAACAGCCGCGAGGACAAGCAATCCGATAATCGTGTTTTGAGTATTCATGTGCGTTATATGAATCGTAATTACTGACCTTTTCAGGGTATACGCAAAAAACGGACATGTAAAGTCAATTTGACATCTCCGCTGAGGATTAGCGGAATGCTTCGTCGTAGAGGCGTGCGGCAACTTTCGCTATAACCATAACCGCCAAGGCGCCCGCAAGCCAGGGATCGACGTGATGCTCGAAAAAACCTTGCGCCAACAGGCCCGCGGTCAAAACGGCAAATCCCGCAAGATATCCGGCGCGGCCTGCGTTCATGCGGTGCAGTGCCTCGCGCTCGTCGGCAGCGCCTTCGCGCGCCACAAACCCGGCCCATACCGCAAGGAGTGCCGCGGCGCCGAGAAGGCACAGCATTGCCGCCATCGGGGGCATCCACAGCATAAAGGGATCAGTCAGAAGAAAGAGGAGGACGGCGAGCGCGAAGGCGACGGTGATGTGCAGGTAGTTATTTTTCATGCGAAATTTTAAACACTTCCTCAAGGGGCGTTTTAAATACTTTAGCAATTTTAAGCGCCAAGAGTACGGACGGCGTATAGTTCCCCTTCTCTATCGCAATGACCGTCTGGCGGGAAACGCCGACTTTGTCCGCTAAGTCTTCCTGCGTCATACCCGACTTGGTGCGAAGCATATAGACGCTGTTTCGAACGGATTCATCCATGACATGCATGCTACGCGCGTGCGCGGCACATGTCAAAAAGACTTAACATGCTGCATACGAAAAACCCCCGCTCCGCGGGGTTTTTGATTACGCTTTTCCGCACCCGCATTCGCAGGAACCGTCTGCGTTCTTGTGCTCGTGACTGCACATCTGACACACGTTCGCTCCGGAACCTGCGCATCCACATTCGCAGGAACCGTCGGCGTTTTTGTGCTCGTGATTGCACATCGTACATGTCGTACCCATACGCGTCTTTTTTAAAAGAATAAAACTGCCATACGTTCAGTGTCCCGCCGAAAAAACATATGTCAAATCAGTTCGGCACAGCCTTTCCTTTTGTCCGAAGAAAAAGAAAGTACACCGCCGCGCCGTATGCGCACAGAATGATTGCGCCCATGAGGCTCACCGGAATAAAAGGAAGCGGCGCAATCGCCCGAAAGTCGATGCCAAGTCCGTACGCAAACAGTTTTTCAAGGCCCGCCTGAGTAAACCAAGCGCCGACCGCAACAATAGCGTACGACGCGACTTTGAATATCTTTTCTATGTGCAACTTTAAGAGCGTCGCGTAGGCGGCTGCGCCGATAACGGCGGCGCCTAAAAACCCGATACCCATGCCGAGCATCGACGTGCCGAAATCGGACAAAAGCGAAACGGAGAGACCGAGAACGGCAACCTCGAACCCTTCGCGGACAATAAGAAGGACGATAACGACGAACAAAGAGAGGTCGAAGACGCCCGCTTCGAGTTTGCCCGCAGCGTTT
>CAYZDT010000088.1:0-2318 GCA_964477415.1 uncultured Candidatus Saccharibacteria bacterium
AATGGAATATTGACGATGAGGGTATCCAGGGACGCGGTATTGCGATACTTCCGCCAGGCAGTGCAGGAGCGAAAATTTTAGATGCTATAAAGACATCTGTATGAACATACTGATTATCGGGGGCGGAGGCCGCGAGCATGCCCTGGCGTGGAAAATAAAGCAGTCGCCCGAATGCGGGCAACTGTACGTTGCGCCCGGAAACGCGGGTACCGCGCGTATCGCCGAAAATGTGCAGATTGACGTAAAGAATAACGACGCGGTCGTCGCGTTCGCGAAAGAGAAAAATATAGGACTCGTCGTCGTTGCACCCGACGATTATCTGGCGCAGGGCATGGTGGACGCCCTCTCCGCCGCGGGCATTCCCGCATTCGGCCCGACGCAATCCGCCGCGCGCCTCGAGTGGTCTAAGGCATTCGCGAAAGAGTTTATGACAAAACACGGAGTTCCGACCGCCGCTTCAAAGACGTTTTCTTCTTTTTCGGATGCCGCATCGTATATCAAAACCGTTTCTCCGCCCGTCGTCATCAAAGCGGACGGACTGGCTTTAGGAAAAGGCGTCGTGATAGCGGAACGCGCAGATGTGGCGGAAGATACGCTCCGCGCGTTTATGGAAAAAGGGCAATTCGGCGAGTCGGGCAAGACGGTCGTTATAGAGGAATTTTTGAAAGGAACCGAGGCGTCTCTCCACGCGTTCTCGGACGGGAAGACCGCGAAACTGTTTCCCGTCGCGCGCGACCACAAACGGGTCGGCGACGGCAACACGGGGCACAATACGGGCGGCATGGGCACGATTGCTCCCGTCTCCGTCCCTGCGGATTTTTTGAAGCAGGCGGAAGAGCGGGTCGTGATGCCGGTTATAAACGCCATGGCCGCATCCGGTACGCCCTACAAAGGCGTGCTGTTTCCGGGAATCATGGGAAGCGCGGATGATTTCAAGGTTCTGGAATATAACGCGCGATTCGGCGACCCCGAGTGCGAGTCGTACATGCGCATCCTCGAAAGCGATCTCGTAAAAATTATGCTCGCGTGCGTCAACGGGACGCTTGCGGAAACGGACGTGCGCTGGTCGGCGCAATCGGTTGTGACGGTGATTCTCGCGTCGGGCGGATATCCCGAGCACTACGAAAAAAGTTTCCCGATTTCGGGCATCGAAGACGCCGAATCCGACCCTGCGGTCGTCGTATTCCACGCGGGGGTAGCCGAAAAAGACGGGCAATTGGTCACCTCGGGCGGCAGGGTACTTGCGGTATCCGCGGTCGGCGCAAACCCCGAAGAAGCAAAAGATAAGGCATATGCGGCCGCGAGGAAGATACATTTTCAGGGCAGCCAAATGAGGACGGATATCGGCGCTTTTTGGAGTTTTTGAGCCTTTTTCGGGCGGATTTAAGGCACCGAATATGCTATAATTAAGAGAGCCAACCGGCCTCTTTTTCTTTATATGGCGAAAGCAAAACCTTCGAAGGAACCGAAAAAATCCTCCGGCTACAGCGCCGAGTCGATTACCGTCCTTGAAGGCTTGGAACCCGTACGGAAGCGTCCGGGCATGTACATCGGCACCACGGGGCCGGACGGATTACACCACCTTATCTGGGAAGTATTCGACAACTCGCGCGACGAGGCGATGGGCAATCACGCCGACGATATCGAGATAACGCTCCTCCCCGGGAACCGCATCAGAAACGCCGACAACGGCCGTGGCATTCCCGTCGACATTCATAAGCAGACGAAAGTTTCCGCGCTCGAAACGATTATGACCACGCTTCACGCGGGCGGTAAATTCGGCGGAGACGGATACAAAGTATCCGGCGGTTTGCACGGCGTCGGCGTATCGGTGGTGAACGCGCTTTCAACCTACACGAAAGCGGAAGTGCACAGAGACGGAGGCTATTACATTCAGGAATACGACCGCGGTAAGGCGCGCGGCAAGGTGAAGAAAGTCGGCTCCTCGGACTGGCGCGGTACGGTGATAACGTTCGAGGCCGATCCGCAGATTTTTCAGGAAATAAAATTCGATTGGAACAAAATCATCGCGCACTTGAGGCAACAGGCGTATTTGGTGAAAGGGTGCCGCATCACGGTTATCGATGCGCGCGAGTACCCCGGCAAGCTTGATTTGGCGGACGTGCGCTACGTGCGCGATTTGGAACTTCTGGTGCCGTCGATGACGTTTTATTTCGAGGGCGGCTTGAAGTCTTTGGTCACCTACAACAACCGTTTCCAGAAACCGGTTCACGACACGGTGTTTTATGCCGAGAAAGAGGTGGACGATGTGCAGGTCGAAGTCGCTCTGCAGTACGTCGACGACATTTCCGCGCGCA
>CAYZDT010000089.1:0-2293 GCA_964477415.1 uncultured Candidatus Saccharibacteria bacterium
GCTGACCGCGTACTCGACCGCAAACCGCTTCATCGACGTGACGGTCTATATCGAATTCACCCCGAACGGCACTTCCCGAGCAACCGTTACCGGCTATACCGTTCTTACGATTTCAAACGAAAACCTTACGGGCAGCCCTTCGGTCACGGTCTCGACCTCGACTCCTTCCACCCCGTCTACGCCTTCTACTCCTTCAACTCCGACCAATACGACCCCCAGAACTCCCGGCACTCAGACCTCGAACACCTACCCCCTCTCAGGCGGCACGACCGTTTCGAATCCGAACGGCTCCGTCGACCTTGCGGCGCGCATTCTTGAAGTCGGCGTCGTAGACAAGACGACGGGCGCCTTTACCGCCTCTTCGACTCCGAAAATTACATCCAGAATCGCGGTCCGCTTCGCGGTTGAAAACCGCGGTTCGAAGACGTCGCCTCAGTTCACCTTTAACGCGGTCTTGCCCACTCTTCCGTCGAGCATTTTCTCTTCCCCCGTTCAGCAGGCCTTGGGTCCCGGCGACCGCATCGAGTTCACGGTCGGCTTCGACAGCTTTGACCCGAACAAGCTTTCAGGCGAATTCGTGGTAAACGTCGATCCGACGGGCGGCATCAACGAGAAAGATAAGGCGAACAACATTGTTCCCGTCACCATCACGGTAGTCAAATAAATCCGGCGGGTGCGAGCTCCAAGCAAAAGTCGTACCGCGAATTAAACGACACATGCCGACGAAAGAAAAAAGATTACTTCCTCCCCGCTTCTCGGGCGCCGAAAAAAAGCGGCTCCTCGGCGAAGTACGCGGCGCAGCGCGCGATTTGACGATTCTCCTGGAAGGATTGAGCACCGAGCTCTATACGCACATCGCAACGTTATGCGCGCGCATTGAACACAACGGCAAGGCGCACAACGAAGAAGGCGTGACTTTGGACGATATCTCAGGAGAAGTTGCGGCGCTTCTGGCGTACGTCGAATCGGTACGGAACGGTTCGCACGAACTCTTCCTTATGCCGACGAACGAAACGAGACACTAGAAAACCGACGGGTGCGAGCTCCAAGCAAACCTCAACCCGAAAAGATAAAAACCCGCCTCGGCGGGTTTTTTCGTGCGTTATTTTTTCCGCTCAATCGCTATCCGTTTGTACTCGAACCATTTGTCCCGCATCACGGCGGGAGTCGGCGCATTCTCAACCGACATGCGGTATCCGGAATCCCGTCCGACGAGGCCGCGGAATACAGAGGCAACCTTTCTCCCTCTAATGATTGCGGGATCGCTGTCTATGCGTTCGCGTATCGAAGGGTGCGTCTGTGGCGAGTCGAGAAACGACTTCGGTACTGGATATTTTGCGATTACCGCGCGGCCTCCATGAGCAAGCGTCTTCAGTACGGTTTCAGCGGCGGGAGCGATATCCTCGTCCGCGAGATGTTCGAAAATATGAACCGCAATCAAATGCGACGCTGATGAGGCTTCAAGAGTTGTCTCGTCCGCGTATTCCGCCCGTACGTCGATGTCACCTGAAACGCCGCGGCGCTCCAATTCCGCATCAAGATGCGCGCGGCGGGCGGGGTCAATGTATCCGGCGGAGAGCGCAACAAGATGCGGCGGCTGTACGCCCGCTTTCCGCGCCGCTTCGGCGATTTCTATCAAAGGTTCCGCGGTCGGTCCTGCGCCGAAATCGACGATTGCACCTTTTGCTCCGACTAATTCTTTCGTCGTAAATCCGGTCTCCAATTCTATCTGCGCAAGCGTCCTGCCCCTGCCCTCCTGCCAATCGGCGGCAATCGCAGGGTTCAACGATTCAACGGCCGCTCTACGTCGACTGTCGGGACTAGACATCGAGCGTGGCAGACTTGGCGTTCGACTGGATGAACGATTTTCTCGCGGGAACGTCGGTACCCATGAGGATATCGAACACGCGGTCGGCATCCTGTGCGTCTTCTATGTTCACCTGCTTTAAGACGCGGCGCGCGGGGTCCATCGTCGTCTCCCACAATTCTTCGGGGTTCATTTCGCCCAAACCTTTATAGCGCTGCGTACGCGGCTTTTTCGTTTTCGCTTTCGCCTTGCCTTTCGCTTCCTCTTCTTCCGCCTCTTCTTCAGGCGCTTCCTCACCTTCTTCGCCTTCGGTTATTTCCGCAATCGCGGGCGCGATACCGAGCTTTTTGTATACCGAATCGCGCTCCGCATCCGAATACGCATAATGAATTTCTTTTCCGTAGGTCACTTTATAAAGAGGCGGCTGCGCGATGTAGAGGAATCCGCCTTCAATAACGCTTCTGAAGTAGCGGTAAAACAGCGTCA
>CAYZDT010000090.1:0-2219 GCA_964477415.1 uncultured Candidatus Saccharibacteria bacterium
CAAATCCTGCATCAGAGTCGGACGCACGCGAGGCTTGCGCTTTAATCTGTAAAAATCCTTACGCGCCTCCGGAAGAACGTACGCCGTATAGGCCGTTACGAAAGCGGCGAATAAAAGGATTGTCTGTAGAGCCACCGCAAAAAGCGCCTGCCAGTGCGATACGTGCGCGGCGGGGGTCGAACATAACGCAAGAGCCGCGGGCATGAACGGGCAGTGCGCGTCGTGATGCGCACCGGTTCCAAGTACGCCGAACACTACGAAAAACGAAATTATGAGAAGAGATGCAAAGAACCGCGGGGCGGCGTTCTTCATACTTTAAAATTATAACATCCGTAGAACACGTATATTTGACTTATAAAATATATATGGTATTTTCATATTCACATGAAAAGCGGAGAAAAGGGCTCTCTCCTCATGCCGGACGGCTCAAAACGGCTGGTGCGCGCACAGAGGCTTCCAAAAATGGTCGGGGCACCCGTGCCTGAAGTGCGTCTTGAAGCTGCAAAACTCGGGACGCTCGCCGATAAACGTATGTTCGACGGCTTGGTAGGCGCATCGCGGGTAAAGATAAAAATCCGCCAACCGGAGGCGGAATATACCGATACGGTGTTATTGGCTTCCCGCGAAACGGCGGACTTTTTCAAAAAAGATCTCGAAGCATATTTCTTTCTCGGGGAAAATACCGGAACCGATACAGCGCCGCACGTTCATCAGTTGAGCCGCGTCGTCGATGCGGGGATGCTGGTCATGCACGGACTGGTGTCGGGAGTGAGCCCCTTAGATATCGCACACGCATATAACGGAGGGGCGACCACGATTCTCGTCACGCACACGCACGGCCTTGAAGACGAAGGCGGTTGGCGTTCGGGCGACCGCGCGGTTTTCATCGACGAATAGCGCATGGCGGAACGGCTCAGATTCAAACTGCACGTGCGGGAATTCCCCCGCCTCCTTGGAGCGCCGATCCCCGAAGTAAAAGCGGCCGCGATACGCATGGCGCGCGAAGAGATGCTTGGAGAAGTGGCGGGCGCATCTTTAATGGCGCCGATACTGAGGCACCCTCGCTCGCAAGCAGCCGGCGAATTCGCCTATTTCAATACGTATCTTTTTCTCGGAGAAGATTTGGAGACGGAGACGCACGAGGGCGTAGCGTACGAACTGACGCCCCACATACACGTTGACGTCGCATCATTTCCCAAACCTCACAAAGTCATGTGGGCGCACTCGCATACCATTACCGGCCTTCGCGCTGTAGACCGCATCGCGTTTGCGGAAAAGAAGAAACGCTAACGCACCTGCCAGCCCTCTTTCGCATTCATCGCGTCGGTCATTGCTGCGACCTGCGAATTCACATCATCATCCGTGAGCGTCCGCTCGTCCGACTGGAACACCATGCGGAACGCGTACGAGGTTCTGCCGTCTTTTGAAAAAGAGTCGAACTGATAGCAACGGACCAGGAGCGGTCCCGCGTGTTCGCGGATTACCGATTCAACCGCTTCGGCTTTTGTGCCTTCGGGCGTCCAGACAGCGATGTCGCGGTCAATGAACGGATAGCGTGAAAACGGCGCGTATTTGGGCGCATCTTTTGCAGGCAGCCATTCATAGGATGCGGGTACAGATAGTTTTTGTACGAGCGCGGAAAAATCTATCTCAGCGACTTCTTCGCTTGCGGATACGGGAACCTCTGCGCCTAATTCTTTCATCAAATCCTCCATCGCCTGCTTCGCCTTATTTTTTCCGGTCATGCCGAGAGCCAAGTGCCACGTCTCGCCTTCTTTCGTGAACACTTTGCCCAGTTCGAAAATCCGGATTTCGGAGAGTCCCAAAAGCGGACGATTCAATGCGTTCATCTTCAATGAGGCGGCAACCGAAGGCGTGAGCGTCTTTCTCAGATATGGCCTGTCGGAATCTACTTTGTTTGAAATCTGACGGTCGCCTTTTTCGTTCGTAAAAACGCTCGTCATGACTTCGGAAAAACCGCGGCTCATGAGATACGCGCGGGTCTTTTCGTTCCAGTAAAACGCGGCGTTCATCTCCGGCGCGCGTTCGGGTTTTGAAAGCGATACGGGGGTCACGTGGTCGTATCCGACAATGCGGCCTACCTCTTCCGCCAAGTCTTCGGGAATCACGATATCGGAACGCTGCCACGGCGGCGTAACCGTATACGTGCCACCCTTCTTTTCGTACGAGAACTGAAGGCGGGTAAACGCGTCTTCAAT
>CAYZDT010000091.1:0-2209 GCA_964477415.1 uncultured Candidatus Saccharibacteria bacterium
GTTGATGCCGCGGTTGCGTTTGTTACATCGCTGATTGCTAAATTCAGAGTGCTTGCGAGAAGCGCCGAATGGGGTGCGGGGTATCTGTCGTCTCTGAAATCGGAACGCGAACGCCTGCTGTCCGAGGAGAAGGCGGCGCAAAAAGACGAGGCGGAGTTATCTGCGTCCCTCGAAAAGATACGGAAGGAGCTTGAAGACGTACGCCTTAAGGAGCGCGAAAAAGAGCGCGCATTGTTTGAATTCGCCTCGGACGAGCGGGACGCGAAGCACGCGATTACGATTCTCGAAGGAGACATGGAGCGGCTCTCTCTCATAGAAGCGGAATTTAAGCGCGACCTCGCCGAAGCCGTGCCGCTCATAGGCCGAGAAATCGCCAACTATACGTCATCGTCGGCGGATACCGGTTCGGTATCGCGCGAAGAACAGGAGCGCGAAAAGCGCGAATTGGAGAAAATAAAAATCCGCCTTGAAGAAATGGGTGCGGCGGGCGGAGAAGAAATGATGAAAGAGTACAAAGAGGCGACCGAGCGCGAGGAATTTCTCATAAAGGAGCTTGGCGATCTGGAAACTGCGGCCGCGTCTTTGAAGAATTTGATTGCGGATTTGGAGAACGAGCTCTCGGGCAGATTCAAGACGGGCATCGACGCCATCAACGCGGAATTTACGAAACTGTTTGCGGTAATGTTCGACGGCGGGTCGGCCTCTTTGGTCCGCGTCGAAGAAGCGATTCGGAAGCCGAAGGCAGTTCTTGTTGAAGACGGGGAAGAAGAGGAAGAAGCGCCCTCGGAAAAAGAGGAAACAGTAGAGGGTATAGACATCGCGCTCTCGATTCCGCGGAAGCGCGTGAAATCTTTAGTCATGCTTTCAGGCGGCGAACGCGCGCTCACGTCTATCGCTTTGATTTTCGCGATGTCCGCGGTCAATCCGCCGCCGTTTTTGGTCCTGGATGAAACGGACGCGGCGCTCGACGAATCGAACAGCCGCCGCTACGGCGACATGGTGGCGCGCCTTTCGGAAAAATCGCAGCTTATCGTCATAACGCACAACCGCGAGACGATGAGCCGCGCAGGCATCCTGTACGGCGTCACGATGGGCAATGACGGGGTGTCAAAGGTTCTTTCGGTAAAATTAGAAGAGGCGGTTAAAGTCGCAAAGTAATATGGGATGGCTAGACGGTTTCAGAAAAGGGAAAAGCGGGGCAGCAGGCGTTGAGCAGCAGAAGCGCGAACTGACTCGCGATGAGGAGGCTTTGGACCAAGTTATAGGAGACGTAGAACGGGCATTAGGAATATGGAAACGGTGGTGCCTTGAGAAAGAATCGCGTATGGGAAATGTTGCGGCATTTGACGCATTTGCCGCCCGCCTGTCCAGAGCAAAAACAATCGCCGAAGTATCTGCGCTGAGGGGAGAGATAGAAGTCTTTATTCAGCGGGTCCGCACCGAACACGGGGGATAACGTTTTTGCCCTCCGTGTATAATGCCCTCATTCAACTAACTGCATATGCACGCATTCGACCAATACAAGGCGCGACTAAAAGAAGCCGCCGATATTCTCTCTTTGAGTCCCGAACAGGTGCGTGACCTCGAAACGCCCGATCATATCCTTGAAAAGACCCTTTCCGTATCTCTAGGAGGAGTACCGTCCGAGCTGCCCGCATACCGCGTCCAGTTTTCGAACGCCCGCGGCCCCTACAAGGGCGGCATTCGTTTCCACCCTGCGGCGGATTTGGACGAAGTAAAAGCCCTTGCGGCGATGATGGCGATTAAGTGCGCGGTCGTTGATATTCCGATGGGCGGCGGCAAGGGCGGCGTTACGTTCAATCCGAAAGCCGTCTCAAAAGAAGACGTACTTGAAGTTTCGCGCGCGTGGGCGAGGGCGTTTTCCGACGATATCGGCCCCGATAAAGATATTCCCGCGCCGGATGTATACACCAATTCCGAAATCATGGCCGTCATGCTCGACGAGTACGAAAAGACGAAGGGCGTAAAAGCACCCGCTACGTTCACCGGGAAGCCGTTGGACAAAGGCGGTATTGAAGGTCGCGACCAGGCGACCGCCATGGGTGGCGTATACGTTTTAGAAGCGTATGTCGCAGAAAAGGGCTGGAATCCTTCTGAGCTGAAAGTCGCGGTCCATGGATTCGGAAATGCAGGCGCAACCGCTGCCGAACTTCTGCACGCGCGCGGATACAAAATCGTCGGACTCGCA
>CAYZDT010000092.1:0-2147 GCA_964477415.1 uncultured Candidatus Saccharibacteria bacterium
GTCGTTGTAAAGGCGAGGAACGAGAGAACCGACTTCTACTATCTCACCGACGAATTCGTGGCCTAAAATACGAGTTGTCTGCCCTTGCCGCTCCAATGAGGAGTGAATCATGTCTTTAAAAGCATTTCGGTACCATATGCCGCGGTCCGAGCCGCAGAATCCGGCGTATTTCACCTTGAGAATGACCGACACCGCATCATCGGGATTTTTTGAATCGTCCAGAACGGGCATGGGAACTTCCCGCATGAGAAAGCCTTTCGAGGCGTCCCAGCCGTCTTTTTCTGTATCAAATGCAAGCGCCTTGATGGCTGCCATAGTTCACATTCTATACCACCCGTAGACTGACGCGGTAACGCCGATTACCCTGCGCGTTCCGCAGCCTCCTCTTTTGAAAGCCATTCCTGCATTGCGGCCTGCGCGCTGCGGGCGAGAGTCTGGTATCCTTCGCGGTCCGTGGGTTTCGGATACTCAGGTTTAAAGACTTTAAGACGCATGCCATCCTTGGGATGGAAAAACTGCGCAACATGTATGACGGGAATACCGAGTTCGGCGGCGATAACGTATCCCCCCGTCTTAAAATCCAACAAATCGTACGGGCCGCCGTTGTTGTACTTGCCGCTGGTGCCTCCTTCGGGAAAATTGATTATCGCCGTGTTCGGATGAAGAGTTCCGACTTCAGCAGTCTGCGCTTTCAGAAGTTCCGTTCTGCTTCCTTCAACCGCCGCCTCGGGCGGGACGTTTACGAAACCGGCCTGTCGATGCACGTCGCCAAACACTCCCGGAAAGTCGTCCGACACGTACGAAAGACCGCGCCCCAGAGCTTCCGCAACCGGAAATGCAGCGCCGAAATAAAGCGGATACGGATACATAAAATCGTATCCGTCGTACTTCGGCACGTCCGCGCCTAAATCTTCCTGAGGGTTTATCCCGGCAAGCTTATACGTGCCCAAATGGTTCGTCATCAGCAGAACGGGGGTACCTGTCGGAACGTCCGTAAGATATTCTGCGCCTTCCACTATCTGCGAGCGGAGTTTCTCTGAAATGAAGCGCAGTATTTCCTGCGTCTTGCCGTGAACATGCGCCGCATCTCCCGCGTTTTGTATCGAGTCTTTGAGATACGCAATCTGAGCCGCTGCGATTTCTCCGATTGCGTCACGCGCCCACGGTTCTGACAAGAAACGCTCTTCAATCACGCCGCGGATGCGGATGTCTTTCGGATCCTCTTTACGGGGCTTTTTGCGCACCAACGCGTCTATATACGGCCTGCTGAATCTGTCGAGCATACCTTCCGCCATTCGGGCACTTTACGAGAAGCGGCGGACAATGGCAACAGCAGCCCAAGAAACAAGAGCGCACAGAAATGCGCCCCATGCCATATCGACGAACGTGACGGCAACGGGCCAGTCTTTAAGCGTGGCCCAGTTGGTCAAATCGTACGTTGCATATGCAAAAAACCCGAATAAAGCGCCCGCAAGCACCGCCTGCTTTATGGAGCGCGCTTTGTATGCGGGATACGTTGCAAAATACGTTAAGCCCGCCAGAAAGACGAGGTAAAAAAGTCCAGCGGCAAGCCAATTCGGCGATGCTGCAAGAAGACCGCCGAGGCTTTCCTGATAAAAATCTTTTGCAAACGCGCCGAGCCACAGCAAATCCCCTGCTATGAATACGGGAATGCCCGCGAGATAGAGTTGAAGAAATTTCACGGCTTTAAGTAAAAAAAGTAAACGATAGCCCCGTCAATGAGGAGCCCGCCGAGTCCGATGCCGAGGAGAACAAGAAGCGTCCACAGGGGCGCCGGTTTTTTGCCGTCCGCAATCCGCGTCAATGCAAAATAAATGATGTACAAAAACGTAATAACGCCGAATATATCGAAAAACTGAGGCGGGAACGGAAGGTATTCCATCCAGTCTATTATGACACGCGAATCAAAACCTTAGTGGACCCTATCGGATTCGGCGTCAGCTCACTAAGCTCGATGACTCGCTAAGTGGCTCCTGCCCGGACTCCTTCGCTCCGCTCAGTCCGTCTTTCGAATCCGCTACCAAGCACCCCTCCATTAAAAAACTCCGGCAGAAGCCGGAGTATTTTCAATGGTGGACCCTATCGGATTCGAACCGATGACCTCCTCATTGCAAATGAGGCGCTCT
>CAYZDT010000093.1:0-2146 GCA_964477415.1 uncultured Candidatus Saccharibacteria bacterium
TACGATAAACTGCGTACCGATAAACGCGTTCAGCATATACCCCATATAGCCGAATATGTCCTGCTTCAAAGCTGCGTTTTCAAATACTTTGGCGACAAACACCAATCGCCCGAGGACGAAGAGCGAAACGGCGAATGCAACGGCAAAAATCATCGGCCGCGTAGCTTCGCGCACGAAGTACGCCATCCATACGCGGCGCATTATGTTTTCACGAAGCTCGGTTTCAGTTTTCATATCCGGGGTTACTTTTAATTATCTCTCTCATAACGGCTTTGGCGCGGTGTACTCTCGTCTTCACTGCGGCGGCGGAGATGCCCAAACGCTCGCCTATCTCGGCGTGCGGCAAACCCTCAATGAAGGCGAGCATTAAAATCTCGGCAACGTCTTCCGGCGCTTCGGCAAGCGCTTTTTGAATCGTCTCGCGCGCGTATCCTTCGGAGCCTTCTTTATCTTCGACGGAATCGTCGGCCAAAGATTCGTAGTGTTCGGGCGTTAAGGGGGCCGTATGTCCCCTTTCTCTTGCCCTCCGCGCGTAATGGGTGCGCGCCACGTTCATAAGTATGGTCAGCGCCCACGAACGAAAATTCCCCTGCGCGGCATCAAATCGCGGAGCAAAGCGGTATATGCGCACAAACGCGTCCTGCACCACGTCCTCGGCGGCGTCGCGGGTTTTCACAACCATTTGCGCGCGCGTGAGAAACTGGCTCTGATAGCGGGACACCAAAAATTCGAATGCCGAGGGCTTTTTTTGCGACAACGCCAAAAGCTCCTCGTCGGAGAGAGTCTGTATGTCGGGTATCACCCCTATACTTAACCTCGGCAGAGCGGTTTGAGCAATGGCCATATTTCGGGTATTATTCGCTTTCGGCGCGAAGGTGCGCCTCTCTTTATACCCGTAATACACCCCTGAGGTTACAGAACATGGCAGTCCTCTCATACAACGAAATCGTAGGCAAAAAAGTCATCGTCAAAGACGGCGAGCCGTTCGAAGTCTTGTCCTCGCACGTGTTCCGCATGCAGCAGAGAAAGCCCGTCAATCAAACAAAGCTCCGAAACCTGAAAACCGGCAAAGTAACCGAATACTCGTTCCACCAGAACGAAACCGCGAACGAAGCGGATATCGAGTTTGAGAACGTCACCTACCTCTACCACAACCGCGGAGAATACTGGTTCTGCGAGAAGGGCAATCCGAAAAATCGCTACCAGATATCGGAAGCGCTTATCGGCGACGCCGGAAAATTCATGAAAGAAAACGCGGACGTGGAGGTCATGAAATTCGATGAAGAAATTATTTCGGTCCGCCTCCCCATTAAAATCGATTTCGTCGTTAAGGACGCCCCTCCCGCGGTCAAGGGAAACACCGCGCAGGGCGGCGTAAAGCAGGTAACCCTCGAGACCGGTGCCGTCATAAACGTTCCCATGTTCATCAACGAAGGCGACGTGGTGCGCGTCAATACCGAGCTCGGCGAGTACGTTGAAAGGGTGAGTAAGCAATAAGTAACTAACAACAGAAATTAAAACGCCCCTTCGGGGCGTTTTTTTTACCGGGCGGTGCGCGTCTTGAGCGACCTGCGCAAATCGGATTCCTTGGCGTCGAGCCTATCAAGGCGAATGAGTATTGGAAAAAGCTGCGTATCTCTTTCTTGGGGCAAGAGCTTCGGATTCAAAATGACTTCAGCCGAATCTCCCTGAAGAAAATACCGCGTCATGCTGTACCTGTTTAAAACGGATCCCGGGTCTCCTGATGCGGGCAATTCGGGCAGCTCCCCGTTTTCCGCAATATAAAACTGCTTATGCAGCCGATCCATGCCGGTTCCTTTGCGTTTCGAGGGGTGCGGATCGTCTACGGTACCTCCCCCGAAAGTTTCATCGCCTCCGATGAGCGAAAGCCTAAGAGCGGCGAGTTCGCCTTCAAGAGCTCGTTTTTTCTGACGCGCCGCTTCAGCCTGCCGCGGCATATCATCAACGTCGACAACCGGCATGCCGGAAATCACTTCGCGCGTATACCACGCGACATTATTTCCTTCAGTGGCAATAGCCGCCCGAAGCCGTTCTATGCGGGTCAGCTCCGCCATACGTTAGCGGGCGATGAACGGAAGGAGCGCCATGAAACGGGCTCGCTTGACCGCGGTATTCACCTTGCGCT
>CAYZDT010000094.1:0-2111 GCA_964477415.1 uncultured Candidatus Saccharibacteria bacterium
TGATGCGCGACCTGTATCACCCGAAGTCACTTACGCTTTCAGTCGACGGAATTCCGGTGTCGGGCGGCTTCGTAGACATCAGCGATTCCATTTCTCTCGTCCCGCAGGATCCGGAGATATTTTCGACTACCATTCGTGAAAACATAACGCTTGGCGTCGAATATCCCGAAACGCACATCAAAGTATTTACCGACATGGCGGAATTCACCGCAGTCGGCGAACGGCTTCCGAAAAAGCTTGAATCTTCGGTCGTTGAGAAGGGCGTAAATCTCTCGGGAGGGGAGAAACAGCGCCTTGCCTTGGCGCGCGGTCTTTTGGCCTCCGAACACAAAGATATTGTCCTCTTGGACGAGCCGACCTCCTCGGTCGACTTCGGGAACGAATTGAAGATATATCAGAACGTCTTCGAATCGTTTCCGAAAAAGACCGTCATCTCGTCGATTCACCGCCTGCATCTCTTATCTTTGTTCGACACGGTTTACCTCTTGCAGAAAGGACGCATCGTCGCGCGCGGTTCGTTCGAGGAGCTCAAAGAATCATCCGCCGAGTTCAAGTCTCTGTGGGATAAGTACGTCAAAAGCCGCGATGCGGTAAAGGGAGCGTAGAAACGGGTATACTAATCCGGTGGAAAATATCGTTTTCTGGATTGCACAGGGGATAGGATTGATTGCGCTCGCGATTACCTTCAGCTCGTATCAGGCGAAACATAGGCATGAGATATTGTCGCGGCAGATTATCGGCGCGGTGGTGTATGTCGCGCACTTCGGCATGCTTTCCGCATGGACGGGGCTTGCGATGAACGCAATCGTCGCCGTTCGTAACTGGGTGTTTCTGAAGAAAAGTACTGCGTACTGGGCGTCTCATCAGGCGTGGATGTGGTTTTTCATGGCGCTTTCGGTGGGCATGTCGCTTCTCACATGGGAGGGCTACATCAGCCTTTTCCCCGCCATGGGGATGGTTTCCGGCGTGTACGCGAGGTGGCATGAAAACGAGAGGCAAATCCGCGTCTTTTCGCTCATCGGCGTATTGCTGTGGCTTCCGTATACGCTCGCGGTGCATTCGTACGCAGGCACGCTGACACAGATTGTCTTGGCGGTTGCGGTCGGTATCGGCATGTGGAAACACGATCGCACTCCGGCTCAGAGCGCTTAGTCTTCGGTATACTGTTTTCGTGCCTCACTCGTTTATTGCTGCGCTCGGATTCGCCGCGTTCATCGCGCTTCTCGTACTCGTCATATTCAGCACGTGGGTGTATATCGTGGGGGCGGAAACGGGCGGCACGTTCCATCTGGGCTGGAAAACATACGCGACAATCGACCGCGGTTTCACGATGCAATATCCCGACGGTTTTTTGGTTGATACGGAATATACGTACGACGGCTTGGGCCGCTCCAAAGAAATCCGCGGCGTCGCGTTTAAGATTCCCGCGCGGATGGCGGAGGGTACGAACCTGGACGCATACGACACCCGCTTTTCGGTCGAGGAGCTTCCGGCGGCGGCGGAATGCGCCGCTACGGCTTTTCTTCATGCGCCGAAAGCAAAACAGGCAATTACCGAACACGGAACCGAATACGCATTCGCCGCGCAAAGAGACGCGCACGGCGCGGATTTGTATGAAGAGCACGTATACGCGATAAAAGGCTCTTCGCCGTGCGTTGCGGTGCGTTATTCCGTTCACTCCAAGCTTCCCGGCACGTACGGAGCCGATACGAAAGATTTCGACCGCACTGCGCTTCTTTCAACCTTCGACGTCATGCGCTGGTCGCTGTCTTTGAAGCAGCACTAGCTCCGTCTTGCAGGGAGGAGGCAAAGAGGCGTATTATTCGGAAGACGCATACGTCATCTTGAATATGAAAGGCAAAGTAGTGTTGTGGGTCCTCGGGTTTCTCGTCGTCATCGCGGCAATCGCGGCGGGCGTCTTTTTCATGTACAAAGGCGCGCCCGCAATCGAGCCCGCCGACGTGTCGCCTCCGGAAAATAATTGGAACACATACCAGAATGCCGATTCCGGCTTTTCATTGTTGTATCCCGCAAGCTTCACTTTGGACGAAGCTCATATCTACGAAGCCTTGGGACCGGGCAAAGAAATTCGCGGTGTCGCGTTTACCGTT
>CAYZDT010000095.1:0-2107 GCA_964477415.1 uncultured Candidatus Saccharibacteria bacterium
TTCGGGGGTGGAGGTTCAAGTCCTCTCCTGCCCACAAAACAAGTACAATACGCAGGATGAGTTGGTTTTCAGAAGTCCGAACCAGTACCTCAGAAAAGAACGGGACAATCACCGCAGAGAGAGATTGGGGAGCGTGGCGCGTCTTGGTCGGCGGATTTGAGCAAACCGCGCCGGCGCTGCATGCGATGTGGAATGTGGTGTTCGCCGCTGTCCTGCGTTATGTGGGTGTACAGCCGGTGCGTTCGATTCTGGCTCTCGGTTTGGGCGCCGGAGGGGAGATAAACTCTTTAAAGAGGTTTTTTAAGGGGGCGGATATTACGGTGGTCGAGCACGATCCCGTAATGATTAAGTTTGCGACAGAATTAAAACTTTATGAGCCCGCCTCTGTCCATCGGATGATATGCGCGGATGCGCAAACGGCGTTGCCTTCGATTCAGGGGTCGTTCGACATAATTATTGTCGATTTGTTCCGTGGAGGAGAACCGTCGCCGCTTTTCACTGACGCTCCGTTTCTTTCGGCGCTGCACGCAAAGCTGAGTACGGGCGGGTATCTGATCGTAAACGCGTATCCGGACGAATCGCCGCTCCGCGTGATAGAGGAGTCGTTTACTCCCTTGCGGCGTATTCGCTACGTGAAGAATCTTATCGGCATATACGGGCGAAAGGAGACCTCAGCCGCAATCAGGGACGGCTACCTTCCCGTAAGGCAATGGCCCGATTTGGATTCGATTTCTCTCATCCCGGATTTTATGCGACCAGCGCGGTTGTCGAATGGCGGCGTGTATTGGCGCGCGTGGCCTTTTTCGTTCGAAAAGTATCAGGGTAACCATGAACCCGTTTTATCCGCATTGCCGCACGACATGAATATGCCGATACGAATTATTATGTGGCAGCGTCTGGTAGAAAGTATTCCTCAGCGCGGATGGCTCGCATTTACGGGCGGACCGGCGCATAAAATTGGTTTTATTCCGCTTGTTGCGGATTACCATGCGCGGTGGTCGGAAACGATGCGCCGCCAGAGAAGGAAATGGCTCGAGAAAGCGCATGAGTACGAAATAGTTTCGTCCTCCTACGAAGAATTTGCTGATGCGTATAAAAAGGGAACGATACCCGCGACGCTGAAAGGAAGCGTTCTTTGGGAGATACGCATGCGCATGAAGAATCCTGAAACGCCCGTATCCTTTCTTTTAGCGAAGAGAAAGAAAGACGGGCGCGCGATTGCGGGATTCGCGCGGATGGATTCCGCTTCGCTGCCGATTACGTATTACCTGACGGGATTTATCACGCGCGGCATGGGGCATGAATCGGGAATGGCGGGACTATTTGACCGGTGGTTTTCGGATGCGCTGTCTGAAGGATTGAAATTCGCCGATTTGGGGAATTTCTGGAAACAGGGTGACGATTCAACGTGGAAGGGATTTTCGGTGTTTAAGGCGCGCTTTAACCCGCACTATTTCTTTTTTCCGCCGCTCCTCTACAGATTTGACGTCTTCGGGCGTTTTATCCGCTAGGTTTCCGCTGTTCCGGCAGTACGCCACTGCTACTATATATAGTAGCAGTGGCGAATCGTGTTTCCGCGCGTATACTTTTATTCGTGGCACGCCTCTCGGTCAATCTGAATAAAGTCGCGCTTCTCCGGAATTCACGGCACACGGGCGTGCCCAGTCCCGTTTCGTTCGTCAGGCCCGTTTTGAACGCGGGCGCACTCGGTATTACGCTTCATCCGCGTCCGGATGAGAGACATGTGCGCGCGCCGGACGTTTCAGAAATCGCGTCCGCCATGGCGGGTGTCCGTCCCAAAATTGAACTCAATCTTGAGGGGTATCCGGATGAGCGGTTTATCGGCATCGTCCGTGAGACGAAACCGGAGCAGGTGACTCTGGTTCCCGATTTGCCGCACGCATTTACTTCCGAAGAAGGCTGGCGATTTGACGCAGAACAAAAGGAACTCCTTAAGAAAGCCGTCGGCGAACTCAAAAGCATATCGAGAATCGTACTTTTCATATGTCCCGACCCTGCGGCTCCGGAGAAGGCGGAAGCGCTCGGTGCGGACGGCATAGAGATATATACGGGTACGTACGCGGCCGCGTTCCGTAGAGGTGAGTAT
>CAYZDT010000096.1:0-2099 GCA_964477415.1 uncultured Candidatus Saccharibacteria bacterium
TAATCCCGACGAGTTTCACTGTGAAAGTTGAGGAATAATTTAGTTACTCAGAAGACGTATAATTGTGGTGTGTGACGAAAGATGATGAGTTGCTCGCAGAGCAAGCCCTAAAGTGGGTAAAAGAGAATCAAAAATCAGTCGTTGCCCAATTTACAAGTGGGTATGAACCCGCTCCAAAAGGAGCCGTGTCTATATTTATGGCTGGTTCACCTGGCGCAGGTAAGACCGAGTTCTCAAAGCGCCTAGTTGAACAATTTGGTGAGCATGCCAAATATATTGTACGTATAGACCCAGATGAAATTCGCGCCGTACTTCCTTGTTATGTTCCTGGTAGAGCTGAAGTGTTTCAAGCCGCTGTGTCAGTGGCGGTAGAGAAGATTCACGATTTCGCTCTCAGTAAACGAATGAGTTTTTTACTTGACGGTACATTTTCTAACCTACTAAAAGCAAAGAACAACGTCGCCCGTTCTTTAGACAAAAAACGGGCGGTCTTAGTGGAGTATGTGTACCAAGACCCCTTTATAGCTTGGGACTTTACACAAAAGAGAGAGGTTATTGAAGGGAGAAACATACCTAAAACGGTATTCATTGACCAATTCTTCGCGGCTCGCGAGAATGCTATGCTGGTTAAGAAAGAGTATGGTTCAAACGTCACATTAGAGGTGGTTACACGTAACATAAGCACAGGTGAGTATAAGTATTGGTTTAACGTGGATAATATTGACAGTTATCTAAAATTAGGTTATAGTAGAGAAGAATTAGAAAAGAAATTATGAAAGACTTTTTTCGCGACATTTTTGCATTGAATGATGAAATCAAGAAACGTGATGACACGGAGGTAATAGATCGTGTCTATCATTTTTTTGTTAACGGCAAAGCTTCCGAAAAGAAGAGGATTTATGATTTAGCTCTCAAAGCTGCGGACAGGGACCAGAAAGAAGTGATTGAAAAATTTGAGCTCTCTAAGAGTAAACTAACTGTTTCCCTTTAACTTTTCCTCGCGTGTTAGATTTCAGAGTTCAAGACTCTGCGCGAGCGTTGGCTTGCGGTCTTCTAGGTAAATACCTCGTACGGCGGGTAAACGGAAAGACGAAGGCGTATAAAATCGTGGAGACGGAAGCGTACGTCGGGCCGCACGATAAGGCGAGTCATGCGCACCGCGGACGCACCGCACGGAACGAACCGATGTGGGGCCCTCCTGGCCACTGGTACGTGTACCTTACCTACGGCATGCACTACATGCTAAACCTCGTCACGGGCGAAGACGGCTATCCTGCGGCGGTTTTGATTCGCGGAATAGAAGAAGTACCTCCAAGAACTAAGAAAGGAACAGGTGTGCGATACCTAGTATCGCACAAGAGATTGGACGGGCCGGGGAAGCTAACGAAAGCGTTGAAGATAGACAAACGCCTGAACGCGAAGAAGGCGTCGCGCGCGAACGGATTATGGATAGAAGACAGGGGAGAAAAAGTACCGAGACGGAAAATAAAGCGAACGCCTCGAATCGGAATCGCGTACGCGGAGGAGTGGGTAGATAAGCCGCTAAGGTATATCATAGAGGACTAATGGCAACCGAGTTACCCGAAGAGCTTCTCTTGGCGAATGTGGGTCAAAAAGTCGTCGTGATGAAAGACGGCAAGGTTTTGATGTGCCGCGGACGTGTGACGTTTAAGGATATGGACAAGCGGTGGGACTTTCCGGGCGGGCGTATGCACACGGGGGAAGAGCCGATACCCGCCTTAGCTCGCGAATTGAGGGAAGAACTCGGCGTTGATTTCGTCATCGGGAAACCCTTATTGACCTGCATCACGTACGAAACGCCCACAGGCGTGCCCCGATACTACGTTTTGTTCGAAGCCGCGCTTGCCGACCCGAACGCGGAGTTTAAGGTGGCGGATGATGAACTGTCGGAGTTGAAGTGGGTCGGAAGGGAAGAGATAGAAACGATGCCCACATGGGAGGATTGGCGAACCTTCCTGAGGGGATATTTTGAGGCACACTGAAGCGAGATATACAGCAATGCAAGAAGCTCACGATTATTCTCCTCGTTCCGCCGTTCGCTTCCTTTTGATTGCCGAAAGCTTTTGGTCCTTGGGCGC
>CAYZDT010000097.1:0-2062 GCA_964477415.1 uncultured Candidatus Saccharibacteria bacterium
GCTGTATATATGAAAAAGAAAGACCCGTACGCCTCGGCGAATCTTAAAAAGCAGGTAGTCCGCCCCAAATTCGGCGCGGGCAAATTCAACAACTCCCGTGTCGGCGCGAGCCGCCCGGGAAACAGGGGAAAGTAAGCCCGACTTACGCGCGCACTATCGCCTTAAATCCGCCGTACGCCATTTTGCGCATATCAAACGGCATAGAGAAGTCTTTCGCGTTCGCGTACTTTTTGTCGTAGTACGTCATCACTTTTTTACTGACTGCATCACGGTGGGCGCGGCTCTTGTAGACGACAAAAGAGAACCAGACCGTGTCGCCTGCTTTTGCCTTTGCCATTTCAACGAATGAGCGCGCCTTCATGCCGCCTTGCGGCTTTACCTTTAAGTCGTCGCCCATGCATTCATAGTATTCCAAAGCGCCGAACCGCTTCCACGTGCGCGCGGCGTCCGCCGCCATCTTTTTATACGCCTTGATATTTTTCTTGGGGACAGGGAACACGAACCCGTCTACATACATTCCTTTTTTCATATGTAGAAAGTATAGCAAAGGGTATCTCTCCCTCGCGTACTTGGCAGAAACGGCTAATTTGCTACACTAACCCGCATATTCCGTGAAAACGGAGTACGTATATTCCGCGGTAGCTCAATGGTAGAGCAGCTCCCTGTTAAGGAGTTGGTTGTAGGTTCGAGTCCTACCCGCGGAGCAGTTATAGAAAATAAAGCGGCCTTGAGCCGCTATTATTTTTATAACCTGCGACCGCGGGCAATCTTTATTACCCGCGGAGCAGAGTATTCAGCTGCTATACTTTTCTAATGAAAAGTATCGACCTCCACGGTACGTGGCACATTAAGGCACCTCTGACGGAGGTATTTAACATTGCGACTGATTTTGAAAAATTCCCTCACAATTTTCCAAAAGTTGCAGAATCTATACGCGTACTCAAGCGCGAAGGGAATAATCTGGAAATGGATGCAACTGTTAAATCTTTCGGTCAAAGTTTCCCTGTAAAGATGAGAACTCAAATACTTCCCGACAAAGGATTTATTTCGGACAACGAAAGTCCGAAATTTGGAACATCAGGCCATGAAGAATTTTTACTCACAGAAGAGGCAGGTGGAACTCGAATCAATTACACATACCAAGTATCCATCCATAAGTTATGGCTTCGCCTCGTTGCGGGCCCGCTCATTGGTTGGTATTCAATGAAGTTTTGGGAGAAAGCTGTAATAGATGTCTTACGCAAGCGTCTTGAAGCAGGTTCTATCCTCGTCTAGTAATCGGAGCCTCTTTATTTTCTTTGTTCCTTTTCAAACGCCAACAACTCTTCGATGGTGATGTCGTTTTTCGTGATACCCAATTCGTCGCAGAGGCGGCGTTCGTAGGTTGCGCCCCCGCTGCCTTCCCAGCCGGGTAGAAAGAATATTGACTGAATCAGGCCTGTCTTGAGAATCGGAATGTGAAAGTGTTCAAAGTGCAAATCGTATGCTGAACGTATGGCATCCGAATATTTTTCGTAGCCGAAAATACTGATACCACGGCTTCGAATGAGAGCCTCGCCAAGTCTGAGGCGCTTCAGGTTCGTATCGTACCCGTCGCCGCCCGTCCGCAACGGGCCTGAGATACGCGCCACAGGCGGGGGAACCTTTTTCAGATCCTCGATTGCCTCGGCGGTCAGCGCCTTAAGCATCTCGATTGCGTTCATACGATGTATCTATACCCCGAAATGCGGACAAAATCGAATGAGTAAAATCCGTTTGCTACCATACTTTTTATGAAGCATCTCCGCCTGCAGGATTCGTGGGATATAAAAGCCCCGAAAGAAGAGATCTATAAAATAATTTCGGATTTTGAAAAAATGCCGGAATATTTTCCCTCGGTCGCAGAATCGGTGCGCATAACCGGGAAGCAGGGGAATTTCCAGAACATGAGCGCCAAGGTGAAATCTTTCGGCCGGGTATTTGACGTTACCATGCGGACGGAGCTGCTGCCGGACAGGGGGTTCAAGTCGGACAACGTGTCCTCGTTCGGGACTTCGGGCCATGAAGAATTTTTGATGGAGGA
>CAYZDT010000098.1:0-2007 GCA_964477415.1 uncultured Candidatus Saccharibacteria bacterium
AGCCCCGTGATACCATTTCCTGACTGATGAAGACTCTCGGCATCGTGGGAGGCGGGCAGCTGGCGCGGATGATGGCGGAAGCGGCGCATGCCCTCGGCTTTCGCGTCGCGGTTCTTGATCCGACGCCGGATTCCCCGGGCGGGCAAAAAGCGGACGAACAGATTCTCGGCGCATTCACCGACGCGGAAAAAATAAAAGAACTTGCGGCAAAAGCGGATTACATCACCTTCGACATAGAATCGGCGGATAATGCGGCGCTTGCGGAAGTCGCAAAAACGAAACCCGTAAACCCATCGCCCCAAACTCTCGCGGTTATTAAAGATAAGTACGAGCAGAAACGCTTTCTCAAGGAGCACGGAATAGCCACGGCAGATTTTATTGAAGTGAAAACGGAGGACGACGCAAAAGTGGCGGGCCGCGCATTCGGCTACCCGTTCGTCCTCAAGGCGAAGCGCGATTCATACGACGGCCGTGGAAACGCGCAGGTAGAGAGCGAAGCCGGCATTCCCGCCGCGTTTGAAAAGCTTCAGGGACGCGCATTGTATGCGGAGAAATTCGTACCGTTCTCCAAAGAATTGGCGGTCGTTGCGGCGCGCGGCGCAGACGGCGCAATTGCGGTCTTTCCCGTCGTCGAGACGATTCATGTGAATCACATTTGCGATACGGTGACGATGCCCGCGCCCGTGTCCGCGGACGCGGCGCGCGCGGCCGAAAGCATTGCGCGCAGCGTTTTAGAACATTTGTCGGGCGCGGGCGTGTTTGCGATAGAAATGTTTCTCGGAGATACGGTTCTGGTGAATGAAATCGCGCCGCGCGTCCACAACTCGGGGCACCTGACGATTGAAGCGTGCGAGACGTCGCAATTCGAACAGCACGTCCGCGCGGTAACCGGCATGGAGCTTGGCAAGACGGACATGAAAGTGCCCGCCGCGGTGATGCTGAATATTCTCGGTACGCGAAACGGAAATGCGGAGCCGAAGGGCTTTGACGAAATTGAGAAAGAAGAAGGGACGTACGTGCATCTCTACGGGAAGCACGAAACGCGGGTAGGGAGAAAAATGGGCCACGTGACCGTGACCGCCCCGACCATCGAGGCGGCGCGCGAAAAGGCGGAAAAAATCCGCTCTCGTGTTACAATTTAGCCATGACAGCGCCCTTGGTCGGCATCATTATGGGGTCGGATTCAGACCTCCCGGTAATGAAAGATGCGGCCGAGGTTCTTGACTCTTTCTCCGTCCCCAACGAAGTGACCGTCGTTTCAGCGCACCGAACGCCGGAGCGCCTCTATGAATACGCGAAAAGCGCGGCCGAACGCGGCATAAAGGTCATTATTGCGGGCGCGGGAGGCGCGGCGCATTTACCCGGCATGGCGGCCGCGATGACTCCGCTTCCCGTTATCGGCGTCCCCGTTTCGACGAAAGCCGCAGCCGGCCTCGATTCTTTGCTTTCCATAGCGCAGATGCCGCCGGGCGTACCCGTCGCGACGGTTGCCATAAACGGCGCGAAAAACGCGGGTATTTTGGCGGCGTCGATTTTGGGCGCTGCGGACGAATCAATCCGCGCGAAAGTTGCCGAATATAAAAAAGGAATGGAAGCGGACGTTTTGGCGAAAGCCGAAGCGATAGAGGAGGGAGGATTTAAAAAATATCTTGAAGAAAAGGGCTTGATATGACCCAGAGCGAGTACGCGAAAGCAGGAGTCGATTATTCCGTACTCGAGCCGTTTAAGCAGGCGATGATTGCGGTCGGGAAAAAGACCGTTACGTTCCCGAATAAGCGCGACGTGTATATCCATACCGAAGTAATGCATTCGCACGGCGCGGTGTATGAATACAAAGGGCCGCATCATCCCGTGTGGTGCAAAACGCAGGAAGGATTGGGCAATAAAAACTGGATTGCCGAGTGGATGTACGACAACGAAGGCAGCGGCAAAACGTATTACGACGCTATCGCGAAAGACACCGCTCTGATGGTTGCAAACGACGTCATCGCGCAGAGTACAATGCCC
>CAYZDT010000099.1:0-2003 GCA_964477415.1 uncultured Candidatus Saccharibacteria bacterium
GAATGGGCGGGATACTTATCTGGAGTTCGGTTATCCTGACAACCGCGGCCGCATGGGCGTTGGCGCATATCCTGCCGTCCGACTTCTCGGTCAAACTTGATTTCTTCTCAAGAAGCCAGACATGGATTCCTTTGACCACATTGGTCTTGGGCGCTCTGGTTGGATTCGTAAACGACATACTCGACGTCACCGACCCGAAAGGGGAGAAGGGAATTCCAATCTCGGGGCGTCTTCTTTTCGTCGCGCTCTTGTCGTTATTCATCGGCTGGTGGTTCTACGATAAGCTCGACGTCGTTTCGATTTCGATGCCGTTCGGCCCCGACCTCTACATCGGCTGGCTCGTTATTCCGCTTTTCATGCTCGTCTCGATTTTCCTCTACGCCTCTGGCGTCATAGACGGCATTGACGGCCTGTCGGGCGGAGTATTCGCGTCGATATTTTTCGCATACGCTTTCATCGCGTTCCATCAGAGCCAATTCAACCTTGCGGCGTTCTGTGCGACCGTGGTGGGCGCCTTATTGGCGTTTTTGTGGTTTAACATTCCACCCGCCCGTTTTTGGATGACGGAGACGGGATCAATGGGGCTCACCATTACGATAGCCGCGGTCGCATTCCTCACGGACACCTTAGGCGACGGAAAAGGGCTTTCGGCGCTTCCCGTCATTGCATTCCTTCTTGTGGCGACCGTTTTTTCAAACGTAATTCAGGTAGTTTCAAAGAAACTGCGGGGCGGGAAGAAAATCTTCCGTATTGCGCCCCTCCACCATCATTTCGAAGCTATCGGCTGGCCGGGATACAAAGTCACGATGCGGTATTGGATTCTTTCTATCGTTTTTGCAATCGCGGGCGTTTCTATCGCGCTTCTGAGATAAATTTAGAGCTACAATAGGCGTATGCCTGCTCGGCGCGGTCCGCATGCGGACCGGATATTGTTTTCGACGATTCTTATCCTCGTCATCGCGGGGGTTTTTATATTCCTCTCCGCGTCCTTGGGGCTGTTTGCGGGCGACGGCGCGCAATTTGCGGACGTTGCGCGAAGCCAGCTGCTTTTAGGGCTTACGGGCGGCTTGGCGGCGTTCGCCCTTGGCATGACTCTGCCGTACAAAACATGGCGGAAGCTGTCTTTGTATCTTTTCATCGGCGCGCTCCTCCTGACCTTGGCGGTTTTCATTCCGCATGTGGGTCTTACCTTAAACGGCGCGCGGCGCTGGATATCGTTTTTAGGCATGACGGTCCAGCCGTCTGAATTTTTGAAAATTGCCTACATTCTGTATCTCGCCACGTGGCTCTCGGGAGCGAAATCAAAAATCAAAGACATGCGCTACGGCCTTCTGCCGTTTCTCCTGATTACGGGCGCCGCGGGTCTCACGCTTCTTCTCCAGCCGGACGCGGATACATTCCTGATTCTGGCTTTAGCGGGTCTTGCGATGTTCGTCGCATCCGGCGCCACGATGCGGGATCTGGCAATCATCGGACTTTTGGGAGTTTTGGGGGCGACGTTTCTGTTCTTCACAAAGCCCTACATCGCCGACCGCATAATGACGTTTTTAAATCCGAACGACGATCCGCGCGGCGCAAGTTATCAGATACAGCAGTCCTTGCTCGCGGTCGGAGCGGGCGAGGTGGCGGGCAGGGGATTCGGACAGAGCATCCAGAAATTCGGGAAACTCCCGGAGCCGATTTCCGATTCCATTTTCTCCGTATTCGCCGAAGAGTTCGGCTTTTTGGGCGCCGCCGCGCTGGTGTTAATGTATCTTCTTTTTGCATTAAGAGGCTTGTGGGTCGCGGCGCGGGCGCCGGATTTATTCGGAGCGCTTTTGGCGCTTGGCATCGTGCTCTTAATTACCTCCGAGTCATACCTCAACATCGCCGCGATGCTGGGCCTCTTTCCTCTCTCCGGGTTGCCATTAGTCTTCATAAGCCACGGCGGTTCGGCCCTGTTGGCTTCTTTAGGCGGGGCGGGAATCCTGCTGTCGGTATCGAGAAACGTGAAAGTCTGATTC
>CAYZDT010000100.1:0-1912 GCA_964477415.1 uncultured Candidatus Saccharibacteria bacterium
GATGTACGAAGTCGCGATAATCGGAGGGGGGCCTGCGGCGACCGCGGCGGCTGTATATGCCGCACGAAAGCTATTGAAAACCGTTCTAATTACCGAATCGTTCGGCGGGCAATCGGTCGTATCGGAAGAGATACAGAACTGGATTGGCACGCCGAAGATTTCCGGAAACGACTTGGCAAAAAGCTTCGAGGCGCATGTCCGCGAATATGCGGGCGACGTGGTAGAGGTCGTGAAAGGCCAGCTGGTTTCAAAAGTAGAGAAAATCGACGGCGGATTCCGCCTTGAGACAAAAAGCGGAAAGACGTTCGACGCGCAGACGGTCTTAGTCGCAACCGGAGGCTCGAGAAGAAAACTTGAAGTGCCGGGAGCGGCCGAATTTGATAACCGCGGACTCACCTACTGTGCATCCTGCGACGGACCGTTATATGGCGGCATGGACGTGGCGGTCGTCGGCGGCGGCAACGCCGGTTTTGAAACTGCCGCACAGCTTTTGGCCTATGCGAAAAGCGTTACCCTTCTCCATCGCGGCGAAAATTACACCGCGGACCCCGTTACCGTACAAAAGGTATTGGCGCATCCCAACATGACGGGGCTTTTAAATGCGGAACCGACCGCGGTCGTCGGCGAGAAGTTCGTGACGGGTTTGAAATATAAAGACAAAAAATCTGGCGAAGAAAAGACGCTCGCAGTTCCGGGAGTGTTCGTTGAAATCGGACTCATGCCGTCGACGGAGTATGTAAAAAACCTTGTAGAGCTCGATAAAATCGGCCGCGTGAAAGTCGACCCTCGAACGCAGCGCACTTCGATTCAGGGCGTATGGGCCGCAGGCGACTGTACCGACGGCTTGTATCACCAAAACAACATCGCCGCAGGAGACGCCGTTAAAGCGATTGAGGACATCTACCTCTTCTTGCGCGCCCACTAGTTTTTTATGCGCATTCTTATTTCCGGCTCTCTTGCCTATGACCGCATACTGAATTTCGAAGGAAAGTTCGTCGACCACCTTCTGCCGGATAAACTTCACGCGCTCTCGGTCAGTTTCTTCGCGCCCGAGATGCAGGAATCGCTCGGCGGCACCGCGGGCAATATCGCTTATTCCCTCGCGCTCCTCGGCGAGATGCCCGTTATCGTCGCAAACGCCGGCTCTGATTTTGCCGACTACGGCGCATGGCTCAAAAAAAACGCGATAACGACGGAAGGCGTGCATGTAGCCGAAGACAAAAAAACCGCGGTCGCGACCATTCTCACCGATACCTCTAATAACCAGCTGGCTGCCTTTTACCCGGGTCCTATGGCTGACCCGTACGGCGGCACTATTCCTGACGGCGAGTTCGGCATCGTATCTGCGGGAAATCCGGACGATATGCGCAAGATGCCGACCTTGTTCCGCGAACGACGCGTTCCGTATATGTTCGACCCTGCGCAGGGCATTCCCGTACTTTCCGCAGACGACCTGCGAAACGGCATTACGGGTGCGGAAATCGTCATCTCGAACGACTATGAGCTCGCGCTCATTAAAGAAAAGACGGGGTGGGGCGAAAAAGATATTGTTGAGCGGGCGAATGTCTTAATCACGACCTTCGGCGAGAAAGGCTCTCGCATACAGACGAAAGATGAAATGCTTGAGGTCGGGGCGGCATTCCCGAAAAACGCGGGCGACCCGACGGGCGCGGGCGACGCGTATAGAGCGGGCTTTGTCGCGGCATACGTGAAGAATCTTCCCTTGAAAACATGCGGGCAATTGGGTTCCTTGGTCGCCTGCTACACTGTGGAGCGGCACGGAACGCAGACCCACGCGTTTACGTTTGAGGAATTGGAAGAGCGATATAAAGTAAATTTTAACGAAACACTTCCCCTATGAGCGACATTAAAGACAAAGCACTGGCAGAAGAAGGAGCGAAACGAATCGAAT
>CAYZDT010000101.1:0-1869 GCA_964477415.1 uncultured Candidatus Saccharibacteria bacterium
TTGAAGAGATTACGGGCCTTTCGCCCGCGATTTCCATCGACCAGAAGAGCCGCTCGAATAACCCCCGTTCGACGGTCGCGACGATTACGGAAATCTACGATTACCTCCGCATTTTGTACGCGCGCGTCGGCCAGCCGTACTGTTTGAATCATGATGTGCCGATACAGAAACTCACAAAGGAAGAAATACAGAAAATAATCCTGCGCACGGTTGAGCAGGTTGATTTGAAAGAAACGGGCAAGCGCGCGATGGGAGTCGCGTACAACGACCTCAAACTCCGCATCTTTGCGCCCGTCGTCGTCGGCAGAAAGGGAGAGTACTACCAGATGCTCTATGACCTTCTCGGCAAGGGGTACGAGAAAGTATCGGTCGACGGCAAGGAGCATTCATTGCGCGAGCGCATAAACCTCGAGAAGACGAAGGTTCACGATATCGACGTACTTGTGGACGAGATTTTTGTATCGGAATTTCAGAATTCGAAAGCAGATGCGCGCGAACGCCTTTCGGAAGCGATAGAGCTTGCATTGAAAGAGTCGAACGGCCTTATCCGCATCGTAAACCCGTTAGGCGAGTCGCGCGTTCTTTCCGCAAAATTCATCTGCCCCGAGGACGGTTCCTCGTTCCCCGAGGTCGAACCGCGCCTCTTCTCATTCAACAGTCCGTACGGCGCATGTCCCGAATGCCACGGACTCGGCACGGTGGGCTTTTTCAATTTGGACGAATGTCCGGTATGCCTCGGCAAGCGTCTGCGTCCTGAGGCGCTCCGCGTCTTTCTCGGCTCTTCGGCAAAGAGCACCGGAAAAAATATCGTCGATTTGACGTCGCTTTCGATAGTCGACGCAAAGGAGTTTATTGAGTCTTTAACTCTAACTAAAAAACAGGAAGAAATATCGAACGTCGTCATTAAGGAAATTCTGGCGCGGCTGCAGTTCATGATCAATGTCGGTATCGGGTATCTGACCCTTGATCGCACCGCAAACACGCTTTCGGGCGGCGAAGCGCAGCGCATTCGGCTTGCCTCGCAGCTCGGCTCGGGTCTTGTGGGGGCCCTCTACGTATTGGACGAGCCCACTATCGGCCTGCATCAGAAAGACAACGACCGTCTGATTCAGACGCTTTTGAAACTGCGCGATTTGGGGAACACGATTATCGTTGTTGAGCACGACGAAGACACGATTTTCGCCTCGGATTTCATCATCGACATCGGCCCCGGCGCGGGCGTACATGGAGGCGGCGTCGTTGCAGCGGGCTGGCTTGATAAGCTTTTAACCGCAAAACGGAACGACACGGGCTCGGTGACGCTGTCATACTTGCGGGGAGAGAAAAAAATAGAGATTCCGGAAGAGCGACGCACGCAGGACAAGGGCGCCCTCAAAGTGAGGCAGGGCAACATATTCAACATCAAAAACATGGACGTCGACGTGCCTCTGGGGCGCCTGAACATCATTACGGGCGTGTCCGGCTCGGGGAAGTCGTCTTTCATGTATGAACTTTTATATAAAAACCTGCGAGCGAAATTAGAGCGGAACTACCGCACGAATAAGCTCTATAACGTTTCAAGTTTTTCGGGAGCGGAATATCTGTCCCGCGTTGTTTTGATTGACCAGTCGCCGATTGGCAGAACGCCGCGCTCGAACCCCGCAACCTACACGGGCGCGTTCGGACACATCCGCGATTTGTTTGCTGCAACGCCCGAGGCGCGCGCCCGCGGATGGAAGGGCGGAAGGTTTTCTTTCAACGTCAAAGGAGGACGCTGCGAAGCGTGCCAGGGAAACGGAACGGTGGCGGTTGAGATGCACTTCTTGCCGACGGTCTATGTAACGTGCGACGTGTGCGACGGCAAACGGTTCATGAAAGAGACCTTGGAAG
>CAYZDT010000102.1:0-1849 GCA_964477415.1 uncultured Candidatus Saccharibacteria bacterium
CACCGTCTGCATCACCTCTTCCATATCGACGAAGGACATTTCGAGGTCGATTTGAGTGAATTCGAATCCGCGGTCGCTTCTCAAGTCTTCGTCGCGGATAGCGCGCGCGATTTGGAAGTAGCGCTCGAATCCGCCCACCATTAAAAGCTGCTTGTACTGCTGGGGCGACTGCGGAAGAGCGTAGAACTTGCCGGGGTGCAAGCGGGACGGAACGACGAAGTCGCGCGAACCCTCAGGCGTCGATTCCGTCAGCATCGGCGTTTCTATTTCAACGAAATCTTCCGCAAACAGCGCTTCGCGCATGTAGCGCACGAAGTCCGAACGCATGCGGATGTTTTTCTGCATGCGTTCCGAACGCAGGTCGAGGTAGCGGTATTTGAGGCGCGCCTCTTCGTCTATTTCCGCGGTGTTGCCGGATACGTCAAACGGCGGAGTCTCAGAGCGGCTTACAACCGTGAGTTTCGTAATAGAAAGCTCAATGTCTCCGTTCTCCTGCCCCACTTTTATATTCTTCTCGGGACGTTTAACAACGGTCGCTTCCGCTTCAACGACCCACTCAGGGCGGATTTCTTTCGTCCCTTCGTCGGGAGCCAAGACCACGCACTGCACCTTTCCGCTTCTGTCGCGGAGGTTCATGAAAGACATCTTGGACTGATGGCGCGCAACATCGACCCACCCGATAACGGTGACCGTTTTGTTGATATTCGAATGCAGATCGCGGATGAGTGTTCTTTGCATATGTTATCGAACGCCTACTTTAGCACGCACCTCTTTCATCTTCGCTTCCGCGACCGAACGCGCCTTCTCCCCTCCCTCAGCGAGTATTTTTCTTACCGCTTCCGGATCTTTCGCGTATTCCGCACGGCGTTCGCGCATCGGGCCGAAGTACGCGTCCAAATCTTCGATCAAAGCCTCCTTAAGCGCTTTGTACTTTCCTTTGTTCGCTTCATAGACGGGAGCAAGTTCTCTTTCGGACTTGAGAAGTCGGTGAATCGCGTATACATGCTCGGGCCTGTCGCTTCCGGAATCCGTAACGATAGACATAACGGCTTTTGCGATTTCATCTTTCGAACCGAACAAGGGCACCGTGTTTTTATAGCTCTTGCTCATCTTCTGACCGTCGGTTCCGGGAACGGTGGCGACATCTTCAAGGAAGATTCCTTTCGGATCCGTGAACGTAGTGCCGAACGCGTTATTGAATTTCGCGGCAGCTTCGCGCGCGTATTCGATGTGCTGAGCCTGATCTTTGCCGACAGGCACCAAATCGGTGTCGTAGAGAAGAATGTCGGCCGCCATAAGCATCGGATAGTTAAACAAACCCGCGTTCGCCTCCAAGCCTTTGGCGACCTTGTCTTTATATGCGTGCGCCAGCTCCAGAAACTTCACCGTGACAAGGCATTCGAATATCCACGCAAGTTCGGTATGCTGCGGAACTTCCGACTGTTTAAAAATCACAGACTCTGCGGGATTGAGTCCCGCCCCGAGGTAATCAAGCGCCACGTCCCAGCTCGTTTTTTTCAGCTCCGTAGCGTTTTTAAGGGATGTGAGGGCGTGATAGTCGACTATTATAAGAAAGCTTTCAAACTCACCCTGTCGGTCTATAAAGGGCTTCAGGGCGCCGAAGTAGTTGCCGATATGAAGGGCTCCCGAGGGCTGCAAACCCGTTAGAAGTCGTTTTTTAGCCATTCACGGAATAATAACAGAAAATACGGCTTAGTACGGACGATATTTGACAATTTGATGTTTTTTGTGTACTATATGAAAGTAACTACTATCTCTAGGATTTTCCTCCTGTATTGATTTCAGGAGCTCGGCCTCAGGCCTTATCTGAAAACTCTCGAGACACGCA
>CAYZDT010000103.1:0-1837 GCA_964477415.1 uncultured Candidatus Saccharibacteria bacterium
TCCGCCGCAAAGAGATGTGCACGAGGTAATTCCGATTCAGGAGTTCCGTCGCGCCGATAACCGCAGAAGCTCATAGTCATGGCATTTTCTTTTTCCGTTTCGGGCGACGGTCCGCGCGTCGGCGTCATTCATACTCCGCATGGCGCATTTAGAACGCCGGCATTCGTGCCGGTCGGCACCAAAGGCACCGTGAAGGGCGTCTTGCCGCGCGATTTGAAAGAGGTCGTCGGCGCCGAAGTCATACTCGGCAACACGTATCACCTGTTTCTCCAGCCGGGAGAAGATATCGTCGCAAAAGCGGGCGGGCTGCATTCGTTTATGGGCTGGGACGGCCCGTTGTTTACCGATTCGGGCGGCTTTCAGGTATTTTCTCTGGGTGCAGGATACGGAAAGGGCGTCTCAAAATTTAAAGCAGGCGACTCTGGTGCGGCATCATCCGCGCCTGCAGTTTTTGACGAAGAATTGAAGAGTCAGCACGGCAGGCTTGCGATAGTAGACGATGAGGGCGTCTCTTTCACATCGCATTTGGACGGCACGCTATTCCGCTTTACGCCCGAACGTTCGATAGAAATACAGCATAAGCTCGGCGCGGACATGTTTTTCGCTTTTGACGAGTTTCGTCCGCCGGAAGCGCCGCGTGGCGAACAGGAGGAGGCGATGCACCGTACGCACCGATGGGCAGAACGGTCTTTGCGGGCGCATCGGCAGAACACGGACGCTCAGGCCTCGCAGGCCATTTACGGCATCGTACAGGGCGGGAGGCATTTGGATTTGCGCGCGGAGAGCGCGCGAATGATTGGAGCAATGGATTTTAACGGATACGGAATCGGCGGCGCGTTTTCTAAAAACGATTTAGGCGAAGCGCTTGCGATTGCAGTAAAAGAACTGCCGCCCGATAAGCCACGCCACCTTCTCGGCATTGGCGAGCCCGAGGACATATTCGAGGGCGTAGCGCACGGCATGGATACGTTCGATTGCGTATTGCCGACGCGTCTTGCAAGGACCGGCATGCTGTACACCGCGCGCGGCAAGATAAACATGCTCAATGAGAAATATATCAGCGATTTTTCGCCCTTAGACTCCGAGACGGGCGGGTACGCCTCGGACACGTTTACGAAGGCGTACCTTGCGCACCTGTATCGCGCGAAAGAGATGTTGGCGGCTCAGATTGCAACTCTGCACAACCTCTATTTCTTCACTTCGCTCATGAAAGAAATCAGGGAGTCTATTGAAGGGAACAGATTCGACGCGTATAGATCTGATTTCTTGACTCGATACCGCTCCTCTTGAGATACTTTCGGCATGTTTGATGCGGGCAGAAGAGATGCCTTCTACCTCTTAGATGCGTCGCACGCATCGGCGCTCCATACCGAAACTCGTCGGAAAAAAAGAAAGAAAACGGCATTTGAAGAATTTGAAAACCCAGGACCGTCGAACGTACGCGAGTTTCTCGCCGACTTTGATCCCGTGCGGGAGAAGCTTGAACGGGAAGGAAAACTCGTTTCGGCGCTTGTGCTTGAGATGGTAATCGCTCCGTCAGTGAAGCGGGTGAGAGAAGAAAAACAGCGTGCACAAGAAGTGATGTCACGCGCGTATCAGGGAACAATGAACAGCGATGACTGGAACGTATATGCCGCAATGAAAAAAAGTAAACGTCTTCTGCGCATAGAAGACACCGCGGGACCGGGAATACCCGGAAGCTACCCGTATCGCGGCTAAAAACCGGACATTTTCAAGCCGACAGAGGCGGCGGTATCATGAAGCAATGGAGCCGCTTGCCGCCCGCATACGACCGAAGACGCTTGCCGATTTCGTAGGTCAGACCGAACTGGTAGGC
>CAYZDT010000104.1:0-1836 GCA_964477415.1 uncultured Candidatus Saccharibacteria bacterium
AGAGTGTGGGGAAAAAGACGTCGGATGCGGCATGCGCTTCTCTTCCTTTCGAAAGCGCGCGAGCGCCGAGAAGCATTCCCGTTATGAGGAAGAGGACGAGAGCGCCCCGCAACAAGACCGGAAGGAGCGGTTTCTTCATAATGAAATCATATCATTTTCGGCCACAGCGCCGGAGTACGCTCATACTCCTTTTTCAACGCCCACTCGTCTGTCTCCCGCAACGATTCAGGCGTTCCAGCGTCCGACCAGAATCCGGAAAGCACTACGTGGCGCGCGCGCCCTTCGCGCGCATATGAACGAGTGACATCGGTTATTTCGTATTCGCCTCGGGAGGAGGGAGACAGGCGCGGAAGGCGCTCAAATACGCTCCCCGGAAACGAATACAAACCCGCGACCGCAAAGCGCGAGACGGGTTCCTGCGGTTTCTCTATGACATCGGCAAGTCGCCCCGACGCTTCATGAAATGCCGCAACGCCGAACCGCGAAGGGTCCGCGACCTCTTTGAGATACAGGCGCGCTTCGTCGGGAAGAAGTTCGGACTGCGCCTCGCGGTCGCGGCGCAAAGCGTCGTTATCGAAAATGTTATCGCCAAGTATAACGACGACGCGCTCGCCCGCAGCGAACTCGTGGCCCAGCCGGAGCGCGTCCGCGATTCCCTTCGGTTCGCGCTGGACGCGGTACGTCAGAGAGACGCGGTGGGCGGAACCGTCGCCGAGAATATCCGCAAACGAACCGACATGTTCCGCGCTCGAAGTTAAAAGTATGTCGGTAATGCCGAACACGTCCCTCAACGTCGAGAGCGGATAGGAAACCATGGGGCGGCCCGCAAGCTGCAAGAGGTGCTTATTCGTGGTCAAGGTCAATGGCGCCAACCGCGTCCCCCTTCCTCCCGCTAAGATGATGCCTTTCATATGCGTTATGACCACTCGGGACGCGCCGCGGTAAATTGAACCGTTTGTTTCAACGACTCGTCGAAACCGATGTCGGGCTTCCAGCCCATGCCCGCAAGCTTTGAACCGTCCAACGCGTAACGGCGGTCATGGCCCGGCCTCGTTTTGTGAAAATCCACCAGTTCGTACTTCAAGGGCTTCCCCAAAAAACCCGCGACTTTTTGCGCAATGTCCAGATTTGAAAGTTCATCGAAACCGATGATGTTGTATGCATCGCCGGGGGTCGCGTGCGATAAAAGAAAGAGGAGCGCAGAGGCGGTATTTTTCGCGTGAATCCAGTAGCGCGTCCCGACCGCCTCCAGCTTTCCGTCTTCAGCGAGTTTCGCGAAAATCGGCATGCTCTCTCCCCTGAGGACGGAACGTATCGTTTTCGGAATCAATTTTTCGGGATGCTGGCGCTCGCCGAAGTTGTTCATTGTGTACGTCGTGATTACGGGAAGCCCGTAGGTCTTGAAAAACGAATACCCCATTGAAGCGGCGCCCGCTTTTGAGGCGGAATACGGATTCGAAGGAGAAAACGGATGATTCTCCGTATGCGCTACGCCTTCGGGCGCAGGACCGAAAACCTCATCGGTCGAAAAGTTTACGAAAAATTTCAGCTTCGGCTGGGAGCGCGCGAACACGAGCATGTTCGTGGTGCCGACGACGTTATCCTGCGCAAAAAGAAGCGGGTCTTCAATCGAACGGTCCACATGCGTCGAGCCGCCGAGATGAAGTATGTACTCGACCGCGCCGATTCTCGCAGCGACGGGTTCGTTTATCGGCGCCTTGAAATCGTGGTACACGAAACGGACGCGCCTCCCCTTCTCTTTCCAGTTCGGCAGGTCGACCAGGCGCTCCAGCGTGCCTGAAATGTCGAGACGGTCCAGGACGACAATCTCCCAGT
>CAYZDT010000105.1:0-1757 GCA_964477415.1 uncultured Candidatus Saccharibacteria bacterium
TCGGTTATTTTATCGTGTCTTTGGCAAGGATGCCGAGCCCACAACTCTCGCCCTCACCTCCGTTCGGGCTCGGTCGCCGGCCCCGCCTCGCGCGTTTTTTGAAACAAAAAACATCGCTCCGGCTGCTCGGCTGTCGAGTGAAGACAAAACTATTTGTCTTCACTGGCGCAAGCCGAGCCCCTTCTTTATGAGGTACCAATTGACTCCCGTTAAAACGGCGGCAAGTCCGATGAGAACGCCGACCGCAGCAAGTATTGATACGTCGGAGATACCGAGGAAGCCGAATCTGAATCCGTTTATCAGATAGAAAATCGGATTGGCGTAGGTCAGCGCCTGCCACCACGACGGCAATGATGAAACGGAATAGAAGACGCCGCCCAAATACACCAAGGGAGTGAGGACGAAGGTCGGGACGATGGAAATCGAGTCGAAGCTTTTCGCATAAATGCCGTTTATGAGGCCACCGAGAGAAAAGATGACCGCGGAGAGCACCAGAAACAGCAGTATCGCCCACAGGTGCGCAATCGGCGGCACCGCAAATGCGACCGAGACCGCGATGACGATGAGTCCGATAAGAGTCCCGCGCACCACGCCGCCCGCAACATATCCCGCAATCATGAGCCACGGCGGGGTGGGCGAGACGAGGATTTCGTCGATATTCCGCGCGAAGAATTTTCCCTGAAAGAACGTAAAGGCGACGTTCGTAAACGCGTTCATCACGACCGCGAGCATCACCAGACCCGGAATGATGAAGTGGATGTAGCTGAATCCCTCGAAGTCCTGAATCTTGGAGCCGATTATCGAGCCGAACACGAGGAAGTACAGAACGGATGTAACGACCGAAGGCATAAACGTCTGCGGCCATATGCGGAACATGCGGACGACGTCCTTTCTTAAAATCGTATAGAAGCTGGTGAACATCTGTGAAGGCGTCATGATGTTTGTTTGTCTTCGCGAGTGAGCGTAAGAAATATTTCTTCAAGCTTGCCGCCTGCGTATCCTTCAGCGCGTTTCGCGGGATCGTGCATTTTGAGGAGGTTTTCCATCGTGTCGGAGACGACGATGCTTCCTTTATTGATGATGGCGACGTGTTTCGCCAGCTGTTCCGCTTCTTCAAGGTAGTGGGTCGTCAAAAGAATCGTGACGCCGCTTTTCGTCAGCTCCGTCAGATACTTCCACATCGAGTGGCGCAATTCTACATCGACGCCCGCGGTCGGCTCGTCGAGTATCAGGAAGCGCGGTTCGTGAATCAAAGCCCGCGCAATCATGAGGCGCCGCTTCATGCCGCCTGAGAGAGACATCGACGGCACTTTCATTTTTTCGGCAAGACCTAAATCTTTAAGCAATTTTTCCGCGCGGGGAAGCGCAATGTGCCGCGGAATGCCGTAGTAGCCGCCCTGATTGACGACGATATCCAAGGGGCGCTCGAACGGATTGAAATTTATTTCCTGTCCGACGAGACCGATGTAGGTTTTTGCTTTCTCGAGTTCGCGGTCGATGTCGTGTCCGTACACCTTCACAGAACCCCCCGTTTTCTTAACGAGAGACGTAATAATGCCGATTATCGTCGTCTTGCCCGCGCCATTCGGACCCAAAAGAGCGAAAAAATCTCCCTGCGGCACGGTCAATGAAACGCCCGAGAGCGCTTTCGTGCCGCTGTCGTAGGTCTTTTCGAGATTCTGTATTTCCAGTGCCGGCGCTCCATCCATAATAGAGGTAGGGTATCATGCCAGTGGTATGGATGTCGTGAAAAACGG
>CAYZDT010000106.1:0-1741 GCA_964477415.1 uncultured Candidatus Saccharibacteria bacterium
CCGAACTACTTCACCGTAGTACAGAAGCTGGCTAAAGCGCTCCAAGACACGTTCGAAACCGCGGCGGTATTTTCAAAAGTCATGGGCGACGAAGTGGCGCACGCGCATGTGTGGCTCTTCCCCAACCCGTACGAAGCGAAAGGCGACCCGATGGATTTCAAAGGAAACGCCGAGAAAATCCGCGCGAAGCTTTAGAGATCGCCGTCCGTGTACGCCTGACGCAAGACTGCAATCGTATCGCGAAAAAACTGCGCGTCGGGCGCTTCCATGATGCGGGTCGCAGTTCTCTCTGCCGCATCAAAATCCTGCGGCGTGCATCCGTCTACGGAAGTAACCAAGTCTTCCAAGTGGCGGATATCGGGAGCGAGTTCTCCTTTTTCGTCGAATTGACTGCCGAAGTGCTCCGTAATTGAAGTGAGAATACGGAGACCGTTAATGCTCTCCCCTGCACGCTCTCCGCTCGGCGCCTGAACTGCAGTATCGGCTTCGCATGCATCAATCGCAGCACCATCAAGCGGATCGAGTGGCACGGATTCCTGTGCGCCGGTATTCGGCGCTAAGACGAGAGCTGCGCCAAAAGCTGCCGCACGCACTGCCTCTTTTCCGAACTTCATTAAAGCGACTGTACGCTCCTACAACGCGAGGGTCAAGTTAGAGTTTTTTCGAAGCCTCCAAAGCATCAATACCCGGGAGGGTACCGTTTGCGAGGTAGTCGAGCATCGCACCGCCCGCGGTTGAAACGAAAGAGTATTTATCCATGAGCCCCAAATTCTGAATGGATGCCAGCGTGTCGCCACCACCCACAACCGTCTTTCCTTTCGAGGATGCAACCATTTTTGCCAAAGAATCGGTCTGCGCGGTAAAGCCCTTTTCAAAGTTACCCATCGGGCCGTTCCACAAAATAGTACGAGATTTTTCGATTATCGGACGCAGGGCTTCCATCGATTTCGGCCCAATATCGAAAATAACGTCATTCTCGTGAACCTCTTCGACTGATTTTTCCTCAACGCCGTTCGGGTTTTCAACCACAACGTCTTCGGCAAGAATGATTTTTGAGTTATCAAGAAGCGGTTTCACCATTTCCGGGTCGGCGATTAAGGACTTGCCCACTTCCAGGCCTTTCGCCTTCAAAAAATCGTTCACGATGGCGCCGCCGATAAACAGTTTGTCGTACTTTTTCAAAAGCGCGTACACTACCGCCGCTTTCGTCTCAAATTTCTTGCCGCCGATAACCGCTAACGACGGACTCTCGGGATTCAATGCGGGAGTAAGGCCGTTCACTTCGTCCATAAATTGGAATCCCGCATAGCCGGGGATGTATTTCGGCACGCCAGTCATCGACGCGTGATTCCGGTGCGTGTTGGTAAACGCATCGTTCACATAAATATCGCCGAGTGCGGCAAGTGAACGAGCAAGTGTGTCGTCGTTACCACGCTCTCCCGCGTCGCGGCGCAGGTTTTCAATCATTAAGACTTCCCCGTCCTTGAGTTTAGACGCGGCTTCACGTGCGCGCGGCCCAGCAATGTCGTCGACAAACGACAGCTGCATTTTGTGCTTCAAATATTCATAGACCGGTCGCGCTGAAAACATGGGGTCGCGGCCCACGTGGCCCATGAGAATGACGCGTGCACCCTTGTTTGCAAGGTACGCAATAGTCGGCAATGCCACGTCCAGACGCAACGGATCCGTAACCGCGCCGTTTTCTATAGGCACAACGAACGAGCAGCGCACCAGTACGTGC
>CAYZDT010000107.1:0-1729 GCA_964477415.1 uncultured Candidatus Saccharibacteria bacterium
TATTGATTTCAGGAGCTCGGCCTCAGGCCTTATCTGAAAACTCTCGAGACACGCAGCCGATTTTTATTTTCAGGGCTGAGAGTTAGGCAGATAAAGTCATATGAGCGCACAGAATTATTACGGCAAGGGCGGACGCCCTTCATTCAGAAAGCCTTCCCGATTTTCGGGCGGCAGACCGGCGGGAGGCCGCGGCTTTTACGGCGGACGCGGGAATCAGAGACGCCGCGGCCCTGCGGACGAACGTATTGATCATTCACGCTTTATTAAAAAAGCCGCGGAAACGTCGGAAGTTGCGGAGTTTGTTCCAAAACACACATTCAACGACTTTGACGTTCACCCGTACATGAAGGCGGCTATCGCCGCGAGAGGGTATGTCACCCCCACTCCGATACAGGATGCGGCCATTCCCCCGGTTCTTCTCGGAAAAGACGTTGTGGGCATAGCCGATACGGGAACCGGAAAAACGGGGGCATTTCTTATTCCCCTTCTGAACAAAGTGGGGATGAATAAGGATGAAAAAGTCCTGGTGATGGTGCCTACCCGTGAACTCGCGGTACAGATTCAGGAAGAATTTAAAGGATTTGCAAAACACCTCCGTTTGTTTTCGGTCTGCGTCGTGGGCGGCGCGAGCATATACCGCCAGATAAACGACCTTCGTCACGACCACAATTTCGTTATCGGCACTCCGGGGCGCATCAAGGACCTTATCGAGCGCGAAGCTCTCTATCCCGACGAATTCAATACCGTCGTTCTCGACGAAGCCGACCGCATGCTGGATATGGGCTTTGTGAAAGACATGCGCGAGATAATGGCGGCAATGCCGAAAAACAGGCACACGTTGTTTTTCTCGGCTACCCTTTCTCGCGATATTGAGAAACTTATCGGCGACTTCCTTAATGACCCTGTCCGCATATCCGTTAAGACGGGAGACACGTCGGCAAACGTCGATCAGGATGTCGTTCGGGTACCGAAGGGAGAAAATAAAATAGACGTTCTGGAGCGGCTCCTTTCTCAAAAAGACTTCAGCAAAGTGGTCATTTTCGGACGCACGAAATACGGCGTTGAGAAACTCTCAAAAGCGCTCGCGGAACGCGGCTTTAAGGCGGAGTCGATACACGGCAATAAAAATCATTCGCAGCGCCAGAGAGCTCTTGGCAATTTCAAAGGCGACCGTTCGAACATTCTTGTCGCGACCGATGTTGCGGCGCGCGGACTGGACATTCCCGATGTAACGCACGTCATCAACTATGAACTGCCCGCAACCTACGACGATTACGTGCACCGCATCGGCAGAACGGGCCGCTCGAACAAGAAAGGCTCCGCATTAACATTCGTCGAATAATCCTATGGCATCGAAATCAGTACAGAAAAGCGCCGGTACGCATAATTCCCACAACGGGTGGGTTCCGAAAACGACCAAGTCGGTGATACTGGTCTGTAAGTCATGCAGCGCGAAATACATCAAAACCCGCTCACCTCAGCCCACCTGTCTGAAGTGTATGCTGGTACCGAGAGAAAACGCGGTATTTAGGCTTAGGAAGGACTAACGGAAATTGACATAATTGTATAAAAGTTATATAATTTAAACAATGTTCGACAGAAAAGGAGCGGACACGCGCGTTCTAGAGCAGATACGGCACGAAGAAGAACGCGACGGCTACATTCGCAAAAATATCCTCGCCTTTCACGGCCAACCCGCTCTTCAGGAAGCACTTCATATCGGTACGTA
>CAYZDT010000108.1:0-1713 GCA_964477415.1 uncultured Candidatus Saccharibacteria bacterium
GCGTTTCTGATTGGGTGCCGATACTATGCGCCCTCGCAATTGCCGGCGCGGCCGCATACTCCGTACTCGCGCCCGCGCCGAAGACGCCGGAGTTGGATGCGCACATAGGCGAGAAGGTAGTGCTCACGGGTAAAATCGTCGCTGACCCCGATATTCGCGAAACGTCCGCCCACCTCACCTTAGAAGTCTCAAAAGTTGGAACCGATACTATATATAGTAACGGCCGCAAAAGCCGCGTTCTGGTATTTGCGGACAGATTCGCAAATGTTTCATACGGCGATGAAGTAACCGTCGAGGGGAAATTGAAAAAGCCCGAAGCGTTTGAAACCGATTCAGATCGCACCTTCGATTATCCGCACTACCTTCTGGCGCACGGCATTACGCACCAAGTTTCATTTCCGAAAATTTCCGTTATCGCGCACGATAAGGGCAACCCCATAATCGCGCCGCTTCTCTCGTTAAAGCACCTCCTGCTTTCCGGCATACAGAAAGCCCTACCCGAACCCGAATCGGCGTTACTGGCAGGGCTTCTCCTCGGCGAGAAGCAATCGCTGGGCGAGAAGATAACCGAATCGTTCAGAAACGCGGGCGTGGTGCACATCATTGTTCTTTCGGGCTACAACGTCGCCTTGGTCATAAACGCGGTAACGAAGGTCGCCGAGTCTTTTCTTCCGCGCGCCGCGTCGCTTTCTACCGCAGGAATTGCGATTATCGCGTTCGCCTTGATGACGGGCGCGAGTGAGACCACGATTCGCGCTTCAATTATGGCGCTCATCGTGCTTCTCGCGCGATTCCTGCATCGCCCGACGGACGGCATACGCATTCTTTTAATCGCGGCGGCGGGCATGGCGCTTTTCAATCCGTATCTCGTTCTCTTTGACCTTTCGTATCAGCTCTCTATTTTGGCAACTCTTGGTTTAATTCTCTTTTCCGACAAAATCGCGAAACGAATCCCGTTCGTACCCGAAACCTTGGGACTCAGGGAAATTGTTTCAACGACGGTGGCGACGCAAGTTACGGTTCTTCCGCTTCTGATTCTCTCGGTGGGGCAGGTTTCTATCGTTTCACTCATTTCAAACGTATTGGTGTTGCCTGCGGTTCCCCTGGCGATGCTTGTCGGGTTTATTTCCGCCTTGCTTGCACCATTCCTCTACATAGCCGCGCTGCCGTTTATCGCCGTTTCATACGCCGTCCTTCACTACATCATCGGCGTATCGGTTTTCTTTGGCGATTTGCCGCTCTCGTCCGTTCCTGTTCCGCAGGAATACATCGGGCCCGTTCTCTTGGTCGTTTTCGCACTGTATGCGGCGGTCTTCTACGTCCTCACCGCCGAAAGAAAAACTCCCCGTTAGGGGAGCCTAGTCTTCGTCCATTTCCGGGCGATCATGGTCGCGGATTCTTGATCTTAACGCGAACGATGTATTCGGAGGCGGAGTGCTCGTACGAGATTCTGGAGGGGGAGTGGGAAGGGGTTCCGGATCAGGGAACCATTTGCCTAATGCTTCGGCTACCCTCATGCGCGAGGGCGGTACGGGGCGGCCGCTTTTTTCTTTCTTCGTCATGCCGACCGAGTATAGCGGTCTTTCGCCGCACTATGCAAACCGCGCTTCCGCAACGGCGCCGTTCAGGTTTTTGAAAAAGGCGTCTATGTATTTCGCCTTTTCAGCGGGGGTGTAATCAACCATGTATGCGTGCTCCCACATGTCGAGAGCG
>CAYZDT010000109.1:0-1712 GCA_964477415.1 uncultured Candidatus Saccharibacteria bacterium
CAATAGTCGGCAATGCCGCGTCCAGACGCAACGGATCCGTAACCGCGCCGTTTTCTATCGGCACATCGAACGAGCAGCGCACCAGTACGTGCATTCCTTTTATGTCGGGCAAATCTTTGAGCGTGCGAATCATAATTTATTTTAAAGCATCATTAACCGCGCGAATATCTGTGTGCGAAGGCGAAAGGTACACAATAAACGTATCGTCGAGTGTAGAGAGCGCTCTCACATATTCGTCATACCCGTCCTTAAGGTCGTAGGCTTTGAAGTTTGCGTGAAGGACTTTCCGCTTTCCGGGACGCGCCTCATCCATACTCTTTGCAATAGCCATTGTTTTCTCGACCGTATTGCAGGCCGAACCAAGAATAAGCCCCTCCACGTTCTCGTCCATTAGAATTTCTTTGGTACGTTCAGGCGTCGAACGACCTCCGTAAATAATCGGTATATGCGCAGCCTGTGCGCCGAAGCGCTCTGATAAGACGCCTTTCAGGCGCGCGGCAACAAGAGAAATAAGCGCGGGCGCGGGCGGCGGCATGTCGTCGCGTCCGCTTCCGCGAGAACCCCACTTGGGCTCATATCCGACGACGAGTTTCTCCAAAAACGCGGGCGGCAGGCCGTCAATTATTGCAACGAGATGCCCGGCAACGGTGGAGGCTACTTCTTCCGGTGTGTGCTGCTCAAACTCATCCCACGATTCGCCGACCAGAAGAGTCACGTTGTTCAAAAATCCTTCCCTCCCCGCGGCCTCTTCAACAATACTGAACAGTTTCTTGCGCAACACGTCAGGAGCGTCGCCGACTTCCGAATGCCCGAGAATAACGCCTACAGCTCCTGCACGATGCAGCTGTTCCGCACTCGTCGCACCCGTACGCGCATACGCGTCTTGGCCGTCGCCTTTATAAATGTCGATGTTCTGTCCCGTGACCAGCAAACGCTCTCTGTTCATGAAAACGCTTTAATGATTGAAGTAAATTCGACGGCATCCGCTGAGGCGCGGCCCGGCAACAAACCCTGAATATTTTTCTCTTTCGCAAACGCGGCTGCGTTTTCGGGGGTTACTGACGCGCCGTAGATGATGCGCGTTTTCAGTGCACGCTCGCGGCCCCACATATCCACCAAGGTTTTCCGAATAAAGAGAATCGCTTCAACAGCGGTCCGAGGAGATGCGGCTTCTTCCTTTCCTATCGCCCACACCGGCTCATACGCAATCGTCAAACGCGCGGAGTGCGCGGGCTCAACGCGCGACAACGATGCTTTCGTCATCCGTTCAATCTCGGAGAAAAACTTTCCTTCAGTGTCGCGCGACACTTCTCCGATACAGACGACCGGATGCAGGCGTGCGTTCAATGCCGCTGCGGTTTTCTTCGCAACCATCTCATCGGTCTCGCCCAGAGCGCGCATTTCAGAGTGTCCGATAATGACGTACTCGATGCCGGAGTTCTTGAGACTCGATGCGGCAATCTGTCCCGTGTGTGCGCCCTCGTCCCAGAACACGTCCTGAGTGCCGAAGGCGATTCTCTTGCCGCGATACCCCGCTTTCAAGGCTGCCGCCAAAGCGACCGGAGGGCACACCACAACGTCAGACTTCGCTCCGCGCGGGAATTTCTTATCGATACCCTCAAGCAACTTCTTTCCGTCTTTTACAGAGGAAACATACAGTTTCCAGTTACCGACAATCAGTCGTTTCATGCGCAAATCGTAGCATGAAGCGC
>CAYZDT010000110.1:0-1706 GCA_964477415.1 uncultured Candidatus Saccharibacteria bacterium
CGCATCTGGTTTAAGGAAAACTGCGACCCATATAAGGATGAAGTATTGCCCGAAGCGCCCGCGGATTTGGTAGAAGAGCTTTCCCGCCGCTACATCGAAATATACGAAAAATTGACAGGAGAAAAATTCGAAATAAACGAGTCGATGCCGATTGCGGAGCGGATTGAAAAGAATCTTGCGCCGTACCGCGTCTAACTATGGCAGACGAAAAAGAGCCTTCAAAAGATTTGTTTCCCGTAGACCCCGCAGACATGGTTGCCAAAAAGCGACGCGGAGAAGAGGCGGCGGAAAAGATATGGCCGTGGGTGAGAGAGAAGCGGGGACCTTTGGGGGTGCCGAAGAAGGGCGAGACAAAGAAGGACGACGAACCAAAGTAGTAGCCGGGGCAGGCGTTTGATTATTGCGTAAAATAAGGCTATTCTGAAAAAGTCCCGCAAGGGATTTTTTCATGGAAATCAGAAACATAGCAATCATTGCGCACGTGGACCACGGCAAGACGACCTTGACGGACGCCCTGTTGAAGCAGACGGGAGCGGTCGAGGAGGGTGCGACGATGGACTCGAACAAATTGGAACAGGAACGCGGCATCACCATTTACGCGAAAAACGCCGCCGTCTATTACAAAGACACCAAAATCAACATCGTCGATACTCCGGGTCACGCGGACTTCGGAAGCGAGGTCGAGCGCGTATTACGCTCCATCGATTCCGTTCTTCTCGTCGTCGACGCGCAGGAAGGGCCGATGCCGCAGACGCGCTTCGTTTTGAAAAAATCTTTAGAATTGGGCCTCAAACCCATCGTCGTCATAAACAAAATCGATAAGCCCGCGGCGGACCCCGCGCGCGCAGAAGAACAGGTACTGGAGCTTTTCCTTGAACTCGGCGCAAACGACGAACAGTGCAATTTCCCGGTCGTATACGCGATAGGCAAGCAAGGCGTTGCAAAGAAAAAACTCGAGGACGAGTCCAAGGATCTCATGCCGCTTCTCGATACGATTCTCGAACACGTGCCGAACGCCGCAACCGCTCCGGTTGACGCGCCCCTCATGCTGCAGCCGTTTAACCTCGCCTACGACAATTTCTTGGGCCGCATGGCGGTCGGACGCATCTATCAGGGCACGGTTTCATCCGGGCAATCCGTGTTCATAAAGAAGCCCGACGGCGAAACAAGAAACGGTAAAATAGTAAAACTATTCAGCTTTAAGGGACTGTCGCGCGAGGAAGCCGCATCCGCGACTTCGGGCGACATCGTCATGATTGCGGGCCTCTCTGACATTTACATCGGCGAGACCGTAACGACCGACGAGAACGCCGCGCCTCTTCCGGCAATCGCAATCGACGAGCCGACCATCGTCCTTAACTTCTATCCGAACTCGAGCCCCTTTGCCGGACGCGAAGGAAAATTCGTTACGACCCGCCAGATACGCGACCGCCTGGAGCGGGAATTGGAGGTGAACGTCGGACTTAAGGTTGATTTCTCGTCCGCCGAGGCGTTTACCGTATCCGGCCGCGGCGAATTGCACATCTCCATACTTCTTGAAAACATGCGCCGCGAAGGATTCGAGGTGATGGTGTCCCAGCCGAAAGTTATTTTCCACGAGGAGAACGGCGTTAAAACGGAGCCTTTTGAAGAAGTTATTGTCGATACGCCTTCGGAATACCAAGGAGCGGTTATCGAGCGTTTGGGACTCCGCGGTTTCGTGATGC
>CAYZDT010000111.1:0-1701 GCA_964477415.1 uncultured Candidatus Saccharibacteria bacterium
AGCCGTTTTTCCTCCTTGTACACACGTTTGAAGCGCACGATCCGTACCAGCCGCGCTCGCCGTATAACGAACTCTTCGGCCAGACCGACCTTTACCCTGTCGTAACGAGACAGATGACGTTGGACGAAAATCTGAAGGCAAAGCCGGATACCGAGCGGACCGAGGTGTACAAATTGCGGTATGACCAGCAGATTTCACAGACCGACAACAGCATATCGGAAATATTGAATTCCGTTCCCGAAGAAATGCGGAAGAAAACAGTCATTATCCTCTCTGCCGACCATGGCGAAGCGTTCAACGAACACGGCATTCTGAACCACGCCGCGACACTGTTTCAGGAAGAAATACATATTCCCCTGATGATGGCGGGGCCCGGCATCCCCCAAGGAAAACGCGTCACGGACCCTGTGTCTCTTCTTGATATGGCGCCGACCATACTTTCCGTAATGGGCATACGCCCGCCTTCTGAATTCAAAGGAGAAAATCTGCTTCCGGCGGCAAACGGCCGGTCTTTGGGCAACCGCGTTCTATGGTCAATGAACGGACGCCCGTACTATTTCGCCAACATGAAACAGTTGCACGAGTCTCTGGAAACTGCGGGCGCACTCGGCTCAGACAGGCCGGTCATAGACGCAACCTCGGTCGGCGTGCGCATCGGCATGGAGCACGCGTTTCTCCAGACGGCGCTTCCTGAAGTCTTAAACGGCCTTCACTGGTATGACCTCACAAAAGACCCGGAGGAAAAAACAAACCTTGCATCGGGAAAAACGACTGACGCGCTCCCGGCGCGGCTTGCCGAAGAACTTAAAAAACTGACGGCGGAGCTTCCTGCGGCGCAATAACGTCGTCCCGATACAGAATCGTTTTATACCCTTCCCCCGCAAAACACTTCCCGCTCCACGGCTCGGGCAACGCCTTACAGAGCGCATTGAACGCGTCCGATCCTTGATGAAAATTGAATGCGGAATAGTACAACAGTTCGTCATAACAGCGCGGCCCCACGCCGTCCGTGTCCGCTCTTTTGCACATCTCAAGGGCATCGGGAATCAGCCGATAGTCGGTTTCAATAAGGCGCGATGCGGCGTTAGCGAAACATTGCCCCTTCCTCTCCTGCGGAACTCCTTCACATAATTGCGTAATTTTGTCCTTATCGAAGTTGTACTGCGCGGTGAGTACATAAAACATCGCGTTGTAGCAGTAGCGTTTTGAATCGGCGTTTGCGGAGGCGAGCGAACAGAACGCTTCAAGGCCAGACGGCGCGTCGAATGAGGCGCGGTACAAAGGCCATGACTCGCGGTTGCATGCGTCTCGTTTTTCACCCGTAAATTGGCCGCAGTACGCATGCGCCGAAACTGTAGTCGTCGCGGGAATATCTTTTACGAGCGCAAAATCCTCAGGCTCCAAAGGCTGGAATATCTGCATATACGCGCCCTCGTAGCAGGTCTTTCGGTAGTCGTTATCGCCTTTCTGAGCGATGTCGTCGCAGACGGCGACTGAGGCATCGGCGTTCGCTCCCGTTATGTACATCGAAAGGTGTCCTAACGAGTGGTAACAGCTTGCCTGTTCCAGTCCCGTAAAAGCGCGTCCGTAGCCTTCCTCGCATACCTGCGTCAATTCCGGCAGCAAGGACTGTACTTGTTCGGGCGTCAGCACGTCGTTTCTGAATCTCTCCTGGGCCGCGCCATGCAAGCACCCGTTCGA
>CAYZDT010000112.1:0-268 GCA_964477415.1 uncultured Candidatus Saccharibacteria bacterium
GGAACGTGTAGTCAAAATTGAAGGACGAATTGGCAATCTCCTCGCGCGTCAGGGGGCGAATGTCGTCCGCGTGAATGTGCGCGAACACGCTTTGGTCGCGGCTTATTACAACCATATGGATTAGCTTCTCCATATCCATAAACATAAGCGCGGGTGTGCCGTCAGGCTCTTTCGCCGTCACATTCATCTTCGTTGGCACGCCCGCAACAAGCGTCTCAGGCGAAGTCTGAAGCGTTACCTCCGCTTTCGGAAAACCGCTGAAATAATC
>CAYZDT010000112.1:278-1698 GCA_964477415.1 uncultured Candidatus Saccharibacteria bacterium
GTATTCCTTCATCGTCGGAAACATGTACATGGATTTGCCCATGCCCCACATGCATCCTTCCCGCGGCGTTTCCGACATGACGCGCCCCGCCTGCATCGGCACCATCAAGTGCCAGCCGTTTCCGTCGCCTTCGCATTTCGCTTTGTACGGATTCAGCATGCCCGAAGTTGAAAGCGCATTCACGCCGCCCGCCGCCGCAAAGAGAACAATAAAAAGCACGGCGATTCCCGAAAGTTCGGGCATCAAGGGCTTCGCGTCTTCCGTAACCTCTCTTCCCGCGTACCGGCCGAGGAAAAGAGCGAATAGAAGCGCCAATACGCCGATTCCTATCATAGAAAGCGTAAACGCGTCGAACGTGCGTGCGCCTTCGGGTGCGGCATCTAAATCGCCTTTCTGAATCGTGAATTTTGCGTGCGCATCGTACCCTTTCTCCTGCGGAACTGTGACCGATACTTCATACGGTCCGTCCCCCGTCATAAGGCCGACGGGCATTACATACCCGCCCTGATACCGCTTGGACGCGTCGAGAGATACGGGCGCGCCGCCAGCGTCCGATACCAGAATCACAGGGTCTTTGGCGCCCTGCCCCGATACCGAGAGAAACGCCGTGCCGTCTTCATAGGCGTTCCGCGAGAGAGAAATGGAAACGCCGTTATCGGTTGCACTGAAAATCTTTTGAGTGGAATCCGCAAGCGGCGGCGAGGTAATAATGACAATCGAGGAGTAGAAGACAACCAAGAGCGCGAGGGCAAATTCCGCAGCAAGTGTCATCGCCGAAAGGCGCCAAAACAAAGCGGGGCGAAATGCGCGGGCAAGAACGTGGTACGCGCGAAGTGCGGCCAAGGGCGCGGCGGCACAAAGAAGCATGAGGAATACTTCGCCCCAGCGGGTCGTGAACAGATTTTCAAACGATTTCAGGTGGAGCCAGACGATGTAGGTCGCGGTAACCGACACGCTTGCAAATACGACCGCAAGCATCGAAAACGCCCGCGGCAAAAATGCCCTCAAAAATGAGCGTAACGGCTTTGCTAACGCCAAGAGAAACAGCACCAAAGCAATTCCCGCCCATATGTCTTTATCGATGAGGTGGAAAAAGTTTACGACGATTGAAAAATCGGGAAAGAACGGGTTCGCGGCGGCATGGCTGATTTTCGCCCTGAAGTAGGCGAACACGCACATCACGGCTACCATTCCCCACTCGTATGCGGTTATCTTCTTAGCGGCGAAAATTGCGCGCCTGCCGAAGAAAAATATGATGCCCGCAACTATCGCCGCGCCCATGCGGGCAAGAGTCGCGAATCCGCCCGCGGTCGGGAGATACGCGGATAAGGCGTCCCCTATGCCAAGCCCCCGTATCGCCTCGAGGCTCCCCGCTTTCACGAATATCTGGAACGTCGCTCCGAGAAGTATCAGGGCGATG
>CAYZDT010000113.1:0-791 GCA_964477415.1 uncultured Candidatus Saccharibacteria bacterium
GTTCAAGATTTCTTTGGATTTGGTTTTTTCGACGAAAGCCGCAACGGGCGCGACCGCCTTGATAAACGAACGCATGGAATATATCCGCGGTTTGGAATATGACGCGGTCGGCACTTTGGGCGGCATTCCCTCAGGCTCGATTCCGCAGGTAGAGCAGAAGACGCTGAACGGCGTTCCGTACACGCTCTCGACCTTGATTCAATACGTCGACGATCCCGCGGACGGCACCGGAGGCTCGGACACGACAACCGTGACCGCGGATTACAAAAGCGTGCGCGTTGAAGCGTCATGGGCGGTCCGCGGTAAGTCCCGTTCCTCGTTTGCGCTGACCCGCATCGCCCCGCAGGGAATAGAGACGTTGGCATCAGGCGGCACGCTTCGCGTAAACGTATTCAATGTCTCGGCCGCACCCGTTTCAGGCGCGACGGTGCGCATCGTGAACGCGGGCGTTTCTCCCGCGGTCGACGTAACAGTCGTCTCCGCCTCGGACGGTTCGGTCATCTTCCCCGGCACGCCGCCGGGCGCGGGCTATCAGATAACGGTTTCCAAATCCGGCTACGGAAGCGCGCAAACGTATGCGGCAACGACACAGAATCCGAATCCGAGTCCCGGCCATGTGTCGGTCGTTAACAAAACGACCACGACTGTTTCAATGCAGATTGATCCCGTCGGCGCACTGACTGTTACAACGTGGAACCCGAAAGGACCGGCGGCGTTTTCTGACACGTTCCCGAACGCGGGCTCTTTATCGGTAACGACCAATACCGAAGTCGCGGGCGGCTCTTTGATTC
>CAYZDT010000113.1:801-1674 GCA_964477415.1 uncultured Candidatus Saccharibacteria bacterium
GTCACGCCGTCGTATCTTTCGAACTGGAACCAGCTTTCGTGGAACGCGTCGACGTCTGCACAGGCGGCGCTTGCGGTACACCTCTATTATTGGAACGGAAGTGCGTTTGTGCTCGTGCCCGACGCCGACCTTCCCTTGAACTCGACGGGGCTCTCGTCTCCCGTTTCACTCAGCGCTCTTCCCGCCGCAACCTACGGCACGCTCCAGATTGCGGCCGATTTGAATTCATCCGACGTGCTGTGGACGCCTGAAGTCAAAGACTGGGCGCTCTCGTATGTTGCAGGACCGACGCCTCTTCCGGGCGCGGATTTCTCCGTGCGCGGCTCGAAGACCATCGGTACGACCGCAGGCGGAACGCCAATCTATAAATTTAATGAGATTCATACCACGACGTCGCAGGGAACATGGGTGATTGATCCGGCGGAGGCCGACGGGTATACGCTCTCGCTGCCTTCGGGTTCCGCGTATGCGATAAGCGAATACTGTCCTGTTGCCGTCTCGGTCGTCCCGTCTGCTTCTACGACGGCTTCTCTGACTCTCGCCGCTGCGACAACAAATTCTTTGCGCGCGGTCGTTACTGCAAACGGTGCTCCGCTCCCGGGCGCTTCGATGACGCTTACCGGAAACAGTGTGAATCAAACGCTCGATTCATCCGCGTGCGGACAGGCGTTTTTCTCGGGCATTCCGGCAGGGACCTACACACTCACGGTGACGAAGTCGGGATATCAGCCTGTGACTGATACGAACGTAAGCGTAACGGGTCAAAGCGTTTATTCGCTCACCATGAATCCATGAAATCTACTGCTGTTCGGGGGCTAACTACGACAAGCGAGGAGCGCCGCGAAAATTTATTTTCATGGCGTCCGAGCGCCG
>CAYZDT010000114.1:0-722 GCA_964477415.1 uncultured Candidatus Saccharibacteria bacterium
TCCACGCCAGCCCCCCTTTCGTGAGGCGTTTGAACTCTTCAACGTCGACGAATTTATTTTCGTTCAAATCGTCGTTCTCGCGCATGGGCCGCGTGAGAATACGTTTCGGCACTTCAAACACTCCGTCCACCATGTCGCGCATCATATTGACCATCGTCGTCTTGCCGGAATTGGAGGGCCCGACGACGAGTATGGAGCGGATTTCGGAAAGCGTTTTCAGGTTGTCGGGGTCGGCCCACACAGGCGGCGTTTCCTTCTCCGCAAGCAGTAGCGTCAGTATCTCCGAAAGCTTCTCCCCCTCCTGTTGTTTTGTTTGAGTTGCCATATCACCAGTTTTTGAAGCGTTTGCGGTACGCGGTTAATGCCTCCGAAAGCGGGATGCGGATATTCCCTCCCGCCTTTATGGAAATGGCGGGCGCCTTCTCTACCTTGCCGATTTTCTCTATGGGTACGCCTTTCATCAGTTTTTCAAACTTCGCCTTATCCTTTGGCGCAATCGTGACCAGTATGCGACCCTGAGACTCTGAGAAGAGTGCAAAATCAGCGCGGCCGAGCTTTTTCACGATTTTGGAAAGGTCTGCGGACATGCCGATTTTCCCGGCCATAGCGGTTTTCATAATCGCCACGGCAAGGCCGCCTTTCCCGACCGAAGCTGCAGACGCGATTATTTCCGTTTGTATCGCCTTTTCAAGAGCGCGGTACGCCTTCATGTTTTTAGCCCC
>CAYZDT010000114.1:732-1638 GCA_964477415.1 uncultured Candidatus Saccharibacteria bacterium
CACCCTCCCATTCCTCTTCCGCCATGCGCGCGTATTCCGAACCGCCAAGTTCCGCATTTGTTTCGCCGATTATGTACACCAAATCGCCCGCGATTTTTGCGTCTATGGAAACGGCTTTCGTCGCGTCTTTCATGACGCCGATTGCTGACACCAGCAAAGTCGGCTTTGCCGATATCTGTATCGGATTCCCCGCTTCGTCGTATCCTTTGAAGTCGTTGAACATGCTGTCTTTGCCGGAGATGAACGGCGTGCCGTACAAAGTCGCATAATCGTATGCCGCGCGCGCCGCTTCTTTCAATTGCCACAATCGCTCGGGGTTCGTGGAATCGGTCCAGCAGAAGTTATCCAAAATCGCCAAATGGTTCATCGGGGCGCCCGCGGCAACTGCGTTTCGTATTGCGGTATCCAAGGATGCCGCCGCCATGTCATACGCATTCAAGTCTGAATATGACGGATACAAAGCGGACGTGAGAACAACCGCGCGGTTTGAGGAAAGGACGGGACGAAACACGCTTGCATCGCCCGTAACCGCGCCCGCGCCCTGAATCGGTTTAATAACTGACCCGCTCTGCACTTCGTGGTCAAACTGCCGCGAGAGAAACTCTTGCGAGCTTAAATTGTTTCTGCCGAGCATTTTCAAAACCATTCCTCCCAAATCTTTCGGCACAGGGCCGATTTCGGACAGTGCCATCTGCGGAACGGGCATGGGCTCTGCGGTCACTTGATGCCGCTTCGGCAAACCGTCGTGCAAAAATTCCAAATCCAAATCCATTATTTTCTTTCCTTTGTACGAGACGACGCACTTTCCGCTCTTGGTGAACTCGCCAATCACGGTCGCCTCAACTCCGCGCGACTTCATCAAATCAGAAAACATTTTCCATTTTGATTTCGGAACCGAAAACAGCA
>CAYZDT010000115.1:0-1609 GCA_964477415.1 uncultured Candidatus Saccharibacteria bacterium
CGGTTGAAGTATTTTTGCCGCGATACTGGCGGTTTAACGAGCGCATCTTTTGCGGCGTCACGAACACGACCGAAAGTTCATAGGACGCGCCGAGAACCGCTTTCGTTATAGAAGAAAACGCTACCCGAGGCGTCGGGTAGCGCGTGGTGTTTGCGAGAGAGAATACCTTCATCATATTTACCGGCGACGTAGAGCGAGAGAAAAGGAAAGCGGAGCTTTACTTTTCCGAGCCGAGGACGCCGGAAAGCTTGCAAGGTTTCCTTGCAAGCTTATCTCCTGCCGCGAACCGGCTTTTCCTGAATAAGGCCCAATTTTTCCATCTCCTGAGTCTTCGCGCGCTTTTCGACGCGGACGAGAGCGGACATGCGGCGCTTATTCTTGGAAAGCTCGCGCAGGCGATAGCGGTTGCCTTTGACGCGGCGGACGATGCCTGCGCCCTGAACGCGCTTCGTGAAGCGGCGAATCAGAGACATGGAATTTTCCGTGCCGTGTTTTTCGACCGATACGTTTACTGCCATAGTCCGCTATTTAAGCACGAAACGGGGCCGGGCGCAATCGCTTATCGATGGCCGCGCGAAACGTACCCCTCGAGTTTTTCGAGAGGGAGGGTGACTTGCATCTGGGTCGCGATATTTCTGACGATAATGGTGTTATCCAAGGCTTCGCGCTGGCCGATAATTGCGAGGTATTTTGCGCCCGACGCTTTGCCGCGGTCCATCTGTTCGCGGAAGTTTTCAGCCATAAGTATTTGAGTCGCCGAGATTCGCGCCCTCCACAAGCCTTCAAGCAGTATAAAGGCGCGCAGTTTCGCCGCCTCCCCCACGTGGATGACGAAGCAGGACGGCGTCTCGTCCGCGCTTTCAAGGTCGACGTCTTTAGGAATCGAAATCGAAAGGGCGGTCGGCGCTTCTCCTGTTATGCCGTGGTATTTTTTCGCCGCTTCGTCCAGGCGCCCGCCGAGAGCAAGCCTCGTTTTCTCGCCATTTTCTCCGGCAGTCTCGATTGCGAACACCATCTCGGCGTAGGTGCTGTGGGGAATTTCCATGCGCGGATCCAGGGTGTAGGGGATATTGACCGCTTCGAAAAGTGAAAGCGTCTCAAGCATTACTTTGCGCGAATTTTCGGAAAGATAATCGATCGTTCTCGGCGCGCGTTCAATCAACGGGTCTTTGCGTTCTACGAGTTCGCGATACGCGCCTTCGGGGTCGTGCGCCGCTTTTGATTTCAAATCCTGCGGTATGTGGTCAGCTTGTTTTTTGAAAAAATTTCCCAATTCCCGCGTAAATCGTTTTTTCGATTCCGCGTCTCCGACCGAAGAGACGGCAACCGTCGCGCCCGAAAAGCCGATGAGTTCCGCAACCGAGAGCGCGGTTTTAAGTATCATTGCATTTCCGATGGCGGCTTTGGTCGCAACGGTACCGAAAGAGAGCGTGGTGCCGCGTCCCGTCCTTGCGGCGCCCCACACTTGCGCGGGGCCGGTGCTGTGCGCTGCGGTTTTGAGTACCGCGACCGCCGCCGCCGTCTTTGCATCATCCGTCTTCACTGATGAAAGACTTTTTCTTGAAACGCGCGCGGGCGCGGAGGTGAATCCGTACGCGAATGCGATTCT
>CAYZDT010000116.1:0-1586 GCA_964477415.1 uncultured Candidatus Saccharibacteria bacterium
GGGCTTTTTTAAAACTAAAACAATATGTCATCAGAAAGAAAAAGATTATGGCTTCACGCGGAACAGGGCGCACCCGAATGGTTTGCCGACCGTCTGCGCCGCGAACGCAAACTCTTGGACGCGCGGTATGCGTTTTCCGAAGAAAGCCAGAGGCCAATTTTCGATTTTCAGGTTGAAGGGCGAATGCTCGGCGAAGCCGATAACGCCCGCGTGGAGTTCATAATTGTTTCGGGGAAATAATATGCAAATCAACCTCATTCGCATTCAGAAGAAGATTTTCCGCAAGCAACGGGGGCGTTTTGAGTGCAGGTAGTTTTAGAGCCGACAACCGCACAAGCCCCCGCACGGGGGCTTTTTAATTTAAAAAATATGGAAAGAGAAATATTAAGGATTCTTCTTGCAAACGCCGCGCGCCGTAGAGCGAGGCACGCCAGGATGAGCGCTCCGTCGAACGTTGTGTCGCTTACGCGCCACCGTGAACTTCGCCTGCGTGCCCGTACCGCCGAACAGATGCATGTGTGTCTCCAGTGCGGTCGAACATTCGACCCGAATGGAGGGAGGTGTTTTTCAGGAGGAGTTCAGTACTGCAGCACTCGCTGCAGTACGGACGCGTATCGGGGCGTTCCGCCCGAGACCAATGATTAATCGTAAAATGCTACTATTGGGACGAATATATGGCAGATAGCCCTAAAAGCGAGACCGCGAAGCGGGAGGAAGAGGTATTGAAATTCTGGCAGGAAAACCGGATTTTCGAGAAAACCCTTGAAAAAGAAGCTCCGAAAGGCGAGTTCGTCTTCTACGACGGCCCGCCGTTTGCGACCGGCACCCCGCACTCAGGCTCTTTGCTTTCGTCCGTCTCAAAAGACGTGATGCCCCGCTATAAAACCATGCGGGGCTTTCGCGTCCGCCGCAGATGGGGGTGGGACACGCATGGGTTGCCGATTGAATCTTTGGTCGAGAAAAAGCTCGGCCTCAAAAACAAAAAAGAAATTCTCGCGGTCGGCATAAAAACGTTCAACGAAACCGCGCGTGCGATGGTTTTGGAATACGTGCATGAGTGGAAGCGATACGTCGAGCGCGTCGGGCGTTGGGTTGATTTTGATAACTCCTACAAGACGATGGACGCGCCCTACACCGAATCGGTGTGGTGGGCGCTCAAAAAGATTCATGAGAAAGGACATTTGTACGAGGGCAGAAAAGTCCTGATGTACTGTACGCATTGCGAAACGCCCCTCGCGAAGGCGGAAATCGCGATGGACGAGACGTACAAGGATATTACGGAAGAAACCGCGACGGTGAAGTTGGAGTCGGCAACGGAGTCGAATACGTTTTTCATGGCATGGACGACGACGCCTTGGACTTTGCCCGGGAACGTCGCCTTGGCGGTCGGCCCCGACATCGAGTATGTGAAAGTGAAAAAAGACGGCGAGGTTTTGATTCTCGCGAAAGAACGCCTTGAAGCCGTATTAGGATCGAGCGCGCATGACGTTATTGAAACCGTTAAAGGAAGCGCGCTTGTGGGCATGGCGTACAAGCCCCTCTTTGAGATAGAGAAAGTCCGCGCGAACGGAAGCCAAAAGAAGTGG
>CAYZDT010000117.1:0-1571 GCA_964477415.1 uncultured Candidatus Saccharibacteria bacterium
AATTTTGCGGGCTTCGCACTCCTCATTCTTCTCATGCTCGCGGTGACTGCGCACGATATATTCCGACTGGTATCTTGACTAAATCTCGTTTAGGTGTATAATCGGAACAGGTGAATAAAGGCGTTTGAGCAGGGTACCCCGCCTTGCGAGCCCCGAATGAAGTCCTTCGAGGAGACTCAGGATAAAAATTCGGCGGATACGGGAACCGTAAAAAGACCCGAAAGTGTGTCATCCGAGCGCAAGCGAAGGAAGGAGCACTCGAATCCTCTACACACGCGGTTCGCGTGTTTTTTATTGGAAAGGATTCGTGGTGGTATCTTAAAGAAGAAACCGTCATGAAAACAATCAATCTAACCAGCGTACAGAAAGCCGCGCATGCACTGGCGGCTTCTTCCGACCGCGAGAAAAACGCGTTTCTTTCGCATCTCTCGAAGGAGATTCTGAAAAGCGAGAAGGCGATACTTGCTGCAAACAAGCTCGATATGGCGGCAGCGGAAAAGAAAGGCGCCGACAGCGCGTTTCTTGAGCGTCTGAAAATCGACGCGAAAGGCGTCAAGCATCTGACGAAAAAACTCGCTTCCGTCGCGCGCCTTAAAAGTGGGCTCGGCGAGACGATAGAAAAAAGAAAAGAAGGCGGGCTTTTGCTTACCAAAGTGCGCGTGCCGCTCGGCGTTTTGGCCGTCATTTACGAAGCGCGTCCGGAGGTGACGATAGATGTAGCCGCTTTGTGCGTCAAATCGGGTAATGCCGCAATTTTGAAAGGCGGAACGGAGGCACTCCGCACTAATACGGTTTTGTATCGCGCCATACGCGCGGCTTTGAAAAAGGCGAGCTTACCGCAGGATTCGGTCATGTTTATCGCGACGGGCGACAGGAACGTAACGAACGCGCTCCTTCTGCGCCACGACGCAGTTGATCTGGTTATCGCGCGCGGCTCCTACGGCATGGTGAAGGCGGTCATGGAGCGCTCTAAAATTCCGGTCTTGGCGCACGCAGCGGGCGGCGCGAGAGTGTACGTCGATAAGAGCGCGGATTTGAAGATGGCGGAAAAAATTATCGTAAACGCGAAAATTACCAAGCCGGCCGCATGCAATTCCATAGACACGGTTCTCATACACAAATCGGTAGCAAAGGCTTTTATACCGAAAGTAACGGCGGCTTTAGAGGCGAAAGGAGTAAAGGTGATGCGCTCAATCGACTGGGACAAGGAAACGCTTTCTCTTACGGTCGGCATAAAAATCGTATCGGGGGCGGACGAGGCGATTGAATTCATCCGCGCGCATTCGAAAAAACACACCGAAGGCGTAATTGCGAAAGACAAAAAAGTAATCGAGAAATTCTTGAACTCTCTCGACGCAGCGGCGCTGTTTGTAAACGCCTCGACGCGCCTGCATGACGGATTCGTGTTCGGCCTGGGTTCGGAAATGGGCATCTCCACTTCGAAATTGCACGCGCGCGGGCCGGTGGGCTTGAAGGAACTTACGACGTACAAATGGCAGATTTACGGAAACGGTAACCTTAGATAAAAACATATGAAAATCTCAATTATAGGAGCAGGGCACATGGGCAGC
>CAYZDT010000118.1:0-1558 GCA_964477415.1 uncultured Candidatus Saccharibacteria bacterium
TCCGTCTTTGTTTTCATATCTGACGCTTATCGTGTACGCACCCGTTTTCGGAAACACATAACTCATGCGTGGTCCGCCGAATTCGGCGTTATGAATACCTGAGGCGAATACCACTTTGTCGGTCGAATCCGACTGAATCTTCACCCACGTATCTTGAAACTCGACATCAGTGCTGGAGTTGAGCGCGGAATCGACGGCGCGTAACTGGAAGTCGAAGATAACCGATTCTCCGAGAACGGGCGCAGGAGTCGAGAATCCGACATCAATTCTATAGTTACCGACGACAGTCTCGTAATACGCGCCCGAACCGTGCGCAAATACGGAAAACGGAAGCGCAAAAAGCGCGAGTGCGGCAAAAAACTTTTTCATTCGGTTACGATAATTGTGCCGGTAAAGTACGGGGCCAAGTGATCATGGAATTTCCACTCGCCCGTTTTCTCAAAGGTAAAGCTCCACGCCTCATCGGGCTGTACCGGCTCCTTGGGGTCGAACTCCGGATAGATGAGATGCGAGGGGTGAAGGTTTGATGCCGGCCAAAAGAGATTCCGCGTATTCGTAACAAACGCAACCGTCTCGCCTTTTTTAATAGTTATCTCGGACGGACTGAATCCTTTATCGGTGAGCGTAATGACATGCGCGCCTTCGGGCACATCCGCGGACGTTCCCGCAGTTCCAAGAGAGTCCGAGGGTGCCGATTGAGTCCCTGAAAAGAAGTGGTACGCGGAGAAACCGCCGAATAGAAGTATTGCAACTATAAGAATGGGTATCGCCTGCTTCATAATTTCATACTACCACCGTCATTCCGCGCAATACGGGCGCTCGTCTTCGGGCAGTGCTGCGCAGATTTCGCGCGCCCTTTCGACCGAATACCATCCCGGAAGCTGGGTTATCACGCGCTCGCGGCACGAGTCGCGTTCGGCAGGAGTAAGATCCGTCTCTCTGCAGAAAAGCAGCGCCTGCTTATACTGCTCCCCCGGTTCGCCGTGCTCCAAGAGTCCCTGCGCGAAACCGTTGACGCATGAAACCGAAAGCGCGCCTGAAAGCGCGTGGCACGCGCGCACGGTGGGGCCGAACGACGCATCGTGAACGCGCGAAACGGCTTCAAGCCCCGACAGATATTCGATTGATTTCGCGCGGTATGCATTTTCGGTTCGGGCAAGCGTGTACGGCGCGGCTTTCGAAAAATCGTTGCCGTTCTTCCAATACGCGAGAGAGTTCATATTGCCGTAGCAGGCTTCTTTATACTCTTCCTTTTGCGCCGCACAGGCCGCCCACGGATCGGTGGTATCCAAGGACAGGCCGTATTCGCCGTTGATATACAGATTCGCTATCGCGTTATATATCCCAGATACACACCGGTACCGCTCCTCCGCTCCCGTTGAGGCTTCCTCGCATACCGCCGCGGAATCGGCGACTAGGGACGATAACGAACCGAACGAACCCGTCGTCGCAAGCGCCGTTTCAATCGCGCCGTGCCCAATGCCGTGATAGCACTGAAGGCGCGCATCAGGCGCTTCATCGCCTATCGCCCCTCCTATCCGCTCGCACACTCCGGCTG
>CAYZDT010000119.1:0-1029 GCA_964477415.1 uncultured Candidatus Saccharibacteria bacterium
ACAGGTCGCGTTTCAGACATTCATGGGAACCGCGGCGTATATGAGGGAAAATATAACGTCGGCCGCACAAATGCGGGCGTCGGTAGCGACGAAAGGGGGAGTTACGGAAACAATTGTCTCCGCGCTCGACAAGGGCGGCTTCCGTCGCTCGCTCAAAAAATCGCTTGTCGCGGGTGCGAAGCGTATCGGAAAAATCAGGAAATAACATGAAGCGGAGAATCGTCGTTAAAATCGGCTCGAACGTCATATCGACGGACGGACGCCTTGAAGAAGGTGTGCTTCTATCGATTGTCCGCCAAGTCTCCTCGCTTAAAAAAGAAGGAGCGGATGTCGTTGTCGTAACCTCGGGCGCGGTAGCGGTCGGCCGCGGAATTATGGGACGCGATTTTCCGTTTGCATCAGTCGCCGAACGGCAGGTACTCGCGGCAGTCGGGCAGCCGGGCTTGATGGAAGTGTACGGGCGCCTGTTTTCCGCCGAAGGGTTGAAATGCGCGCAAGTACTTGCGACCAAGAATGATTTTCGCGACCGCGAACACTACGCCAACATGAAGGCGTGTTTCGAACACCTCTTGGAGGCGGGTATCGTACCGATTGCGAACGAAAACGACACGATAGCCATAAAAGAGCTCGGCTTTTCCGACAACGACGAGCTGGCGTCTTTAATCGGTTCGCAATTGAACGCGGAATTAGTGATGTTCCTTTCTACAGTTGACGGCGTTTTGATAGAAGAGGGCGGCGAGAAACGAGCGGTCGAAGAGGTGGACGAATCGTCTTTGGCATCGGTCGCGCGCCACGTGACGCGTGAAAAATCCGCGAACGGCACGGGCGGCATGGAAAACAAATTCAAGCTCGCGAAAAAACTCATGGATCAGGGTATTACCGCGGTCATCGCAAACGGCCGCCGCGAGAACGTGATATCCGATATCGCCGAAGGCAAGGCCGTCGGAACGAGATTTCTTCCGAAGAAAAAACTTTCCGCCGTGAAAAGGCGCTTGGCGCATGCGGACGGCATGGCAAAAGGCGCGGTTG
>CAYZDT010000119.1:1039-1551 GCA_964477415.1 uncultured Candidatus Saccharibacteria bacterium
CAAAGACATTCAAGAGCCTCTTGCCGGTCGGCGTGGTGAAAGTCGAAGGTACATTTATAAAAGGCGATACGATTGAGATACGGAACGAGGCAGGCAAGAGAATCGGTTCGGGCGTCGCGCAGTACGACTCGGGAAAAGCAAAAGAAGCGGCAGGTCAGAAAGGCGGTAAAGCCCTGATTCATTACGACTATCTCTTTATCGGCGATTAGCGCGGTCTCGTGCTCGTGCGTATAATAGGCAAACATGCGTCAGTCCCAGCTTTTCACCAAGACTAGGAAAACCTCGCCCAAAGACGAAGTCTCTCAAAACGCCCAGTACCTTATACGCGGGGGCTACATTGCGAAAGAAATGGCGGGGGTCTATGACCTGCTGCCCTTGGGTCTTCGCGTTTTTGAAAAAATAAAAAACATCATCCGCGAGGAGATGAATGCAATCGGCGGACAGGAAGTTTCTTTTTCCGTTCTTCAAGACCCCGAGATTTGGAAGGAGACGAACCGCTGGGATGCCGCGGG
>CAYZDT010000120.1:0-1541 GCA_964477415.1 uncultured Candidatus Saccharibacteria bacterium
GTACGCACGCTCTGATTCAGAAAAGCGTCGCGTTCAAGCATCTCGCGTATGTGATTATCGACGAACAGCATCGCTTCGGCACGTTCCAAAGGCAGGCAATCGCCACCAAAGGCGACGTTGCCCCGCACCTCTTATCGATGACCGCAACCCCTATCCCCCGCACGCTCTCATTGACCCTCTACGGCGATTTGGATTTGACGGTACTGGATGAGATGCCCGCAGGAAGAAAACCGATTCAGACGGAGATTGCGACGCCGGCGAAAAGAAATGCCGCGTATGAGAAAGTCCGCTCCTTATTAAAGGAGGGCCGCCAAGCCTATGTCATCTGTCCGCGCATAGACGAGCCCGATCCCAAAAAACAGCTGGCGCTTCAGACCCGCTCGGTAGCGTCCGAAATGAAACGCCTCTCGAAAGAAGTGTTCCCCGAATACACCCTCGCCCCGTTGCACAGCAAAATGACGCCCAAAGAAAAAGAAGAAACAATGGCAAAGTTCGAGAAGGGCGAAATAGACATTCTTGTATCGACCTCGGTCGTTGAAGTCGGCGTGAACGTGCCGAATGCAACCGTCATTCTCATTGAGGGCGCAGACCGGTTCGGTTTGGCGCAATTGCACCAGCTTCGCGGCCGCGTCATGAGAAGCACGCATCAGCCGTACTGTTTTTTGATGGTTGAACGCGCAACGGAAAATGCACGCCTCAAAGCAATCGTCTCCGCGAAAAACGGATTCGAGCTTGCGGAAGCAGACCTTGCTATCCGCGGCGCGGGCGAATTATACGGACGGCGCCAATGGGGCATCTCGGACATCGGCATGGACGCGCTGAAAAATCTGAAATTGGTTGAAGCCGCGCGTAAAGAAGCGGCGGCGCTTGTCGAAAAAGACCCTCGCCTTTCAAAACACCCCGTTCTTGCCGAACGCTCGAAGGAAAAAGCGTCATCCCTGCATTTTGAATGAGTTTGACTTTCACTCAGAAAGTGGTAAAATTAAATTATGAGTGCCGCAGCAGCGGAAAAAGACGTGCGAAACTTTCCGCGGGAGAAACCTTCCGCTTCCCTGACGGTACGCGTATTGTCGCGGAAAAACGGCTGAAGCCTAAAACAGAAGAACGCCTGAATGCGGATGAAACATCCGTTCACGAAGCCAAGCATGCGGTCGTCGCGTGGAAGCGCGGACGCAAAGTCCTTTATATGACGGCAATCCCCGGACGGACCGACGACGGATTGGAATATTTGGGCATGACCGTGACCGACAAATACGACCCTGTTTCAGCGGCCGCGCCTCACGCGGACGGGCATGACGGCACCGTCGGTGACCGCGCCAACATGGAACATCACGGGCACGACATTGATGCGGCCTCGGGAGACGCAAAAAGCGTCATGGCAAAAGTAGAAGCGCACATTATCGCCGCGGCAAACGCGCTCTCGAGAAGCGGCTCCTTAAGCGGTAGCGCGTTCGAGTCAATTATGCGAATGGTTGAGGAAAATCAGGAAGACGAATACGAGGTCGTGGTGAAGATATTCCCTCCCGACGGAAAAGTAGAGA
>CAYZDT010000121.1:0-1539 GCA_964477415.1 uncultured Candidatus Saccharibacteria bacterium
GGCGGCGCAGCGTACAATTCTGACGACCCTGCAAATAATAAAGCGTATTGGGAAGCGGAAATTGAGCGTTACGGAGGAAAGCGCGCTTACGCCGAATTTCTGGAAAAAAACGACGCAAAGGATCCAGAGCTTCAGCATTTTTCCGCCCACGTCATTGGGGAAGCGCTCTATAAGAAACTCGGTATTAAAGGCATTACCGTGTGCGATGCGGAATTCAGTTTCGGCTGCTACCACGGCTTCTCGACTCTGGCGATTGCCGAGGGCGGCAGAGACGCGGTTATGGAACTTGATGCGGCGTGCACAGAAGCCTATGGTCCTTTGTCCGGATGCCAGCACGGCATCGGCCACGGGATTATGGAATACGCCGGGCGGATAAGCGACGCTTTGACTATGTGTAAAGAGCTTGTCTACCAGCCGACGCCGCTCCTTGGCTGCACGTCGGGGGTTTTTATGGAATATCTGACGCCGCTTGCGGGCGCAGGCGACGGCGTCATGCCCGAAGCGCGCGCATTCAATCCCGACGAGCCGTACGCTCCGTGTCCGAATGTGCCGGAGGCGTATCGCGCGTCATGCTACTTTGAGCTCGGCCAGTGGCTTAGGCAGACGCAAAATCTAGATTACGGCTCCATTTGCGGAGGCCTTACGGGTTCTGACCGCGCCCATTGCTTCTTGGGCCTTGGCGCCGATTTTACGCGCGGCTGGAAAGACGCCGATTCGCTGATCGCGAAATGCTCCCGCTACGCACCCGATGACGAACTTGTGTGCCGAGCGGGCGCCGCGTGGCAGTTCGTCGGCGGAAAGAAAGCGGCCGCGCTCTGCGCGTATGATGACGATACCCTTAAAAAAACCTGCATTCAGACCGCTGACCTAACTGAAGGGCTCGACATTTCTATTCAAGAATCACTGCAATGAATATCATTCCCAAACCGCTCCTCGCCGTCCTGATTCTCATATCCGTCGTATTCGGCGCGTCATATCTGTGGGATACGAATTTCTTCGGCCTCGTTCCGTACTCATACGAGCAATACGCTGAGAAAGTTATCGCTGCGTGCGCAAAAGAGAATTATCCTCCCAGCTGCTACGACAACGAAATTCCGAAGCTGATGGACCGCGGGCTTTCTATGGAAGAGACGTTCGAGGTCACGAGCATTATTCAAGGCAAAGTGAATAATTATTTTTACTGCCATGTTCTCGGGCACCGCTTGTCCGAGAAAGAGACGGCAAAAGACCCGTTGAAGTGGACGGAAGTAGTGGCGAGGTGCCCCACGGGCATGTGCTCGAACGGGTGCTTGCATGGCGCGGCGCAGGAGCGCTTCAGAAACGACGTGCTGACGCCTGAACAAGTACAGTCCTTGCTGCCGGAATTGACGCAGGTATGCGAGGAAGGATACGGACGCGCTTTTACGGGCCTTGAACAGGCAAGTTGTTACCACTCGTTAGGACACCTTTCGATGTACATAACGGGAGCGGACGCCGATGCGTCCGTCGCCGTCTGCGACGACATCGCTCAGAAAGGCGATAACGACTACCGAAAGACCT
>CAYZDT010000122.1:0-1538 GCA_964477415.1 uncultured Candidatus Saccharibacteria bacterium
GTCGCTTTCATTCCGATTGTTCGGCAACATACTCGCGGGCCACTTGCTCATAGTCGTTCTGATGTTCTTCGCGGCATATTTGTTGCCGCTGCCGTTCCTCTTCTTCGAGGTATTCGTGGCGTTCATTCAGGCGGCTATTTTTTCATTGCTCACGCTGTTCTTCATCAAGCTCTCCGTCGCGGAACCGCACGGCGAGGAGCATGCGGAAGGGCATGAGGCCAGTTATCAGCATTAAACAATTTAATTAACGACTATGGATATTGAAGTAGCAAAGACCCTCGCGATGGCAATCGTCGTCGGCGTCGGCGTGTTCGGCCCCGCAATCGGCCTCGGTACGCTTATCGGCCGCGCTCTTGAAGCTATCGGCAGAAACCCGGAAGCGACCGGCAAGATTACCGCGAACATGTTCATCGGCATCGCGGTGACCGAAGCATTGGCGATTTTTGCCCTCGTGGTCGGCTTCATCATCAAGTTCACCTAATCTAAGCGGAATTCATGGACGCACTCATTGAAGCATTCGGAATAAACGGAAAACTTCTCTTGGCGCAGTCCGTGAACTTCGGCCTTCTGGTATTCGGCCTTACTTTTTTCCTGTATAAGCCCGTTTTGAAGCTCCTCAGGGAGCGCGCGGATTTGATACGGAAAGGCGTTGAGGATGCGGAGTCGGCAGGCAAAAAGCTCGCGGATTTGGAGCGCGAAAAGACCGCCGTTTTGACGCAGGCTGAACGCGATGCCGAAGAAGCTGTCGCCAAAGGCGTTGCGGAAGGCAAGCGCGAGCGCGCTGCCCTTGTTGAACGCGCGCAGTCGCAATCCGACGCTCTCTTGGCGGACGCCCGGGCGCAAGCCGAAGAGTTGAAGCGCCGCGCGGAAAAAGAGAGCGAGAAGGAGATTGCAAAGGCCGCCATTCTTGCGGCGGAACAGATTCTTAAGACGAAATAGCATGAACCTCGCCAACGCCTATGCGCGCCTCATACTCGACGCTCCCGAAGGCAAGGCGGGGCAGGCGTTTGCGGAAAAGCTGGTCGCCTACATGAAGGCGAAGGGGCACCTGTCTCTCATTCCTTCGATGCTCAGGATTGCAGAGCGCAGTCCGCGGAAAAATACCGCAACAGTTACGGTGAAAAACGCGGCAGACGTACAGAAATTGAAACCTCAAATAAAAGAATCCCTGAAAGCCTTGGGGTACGAGGAGAAGCCCGATATTGCCGTTGATCCGGATATCGTCGGCGGCTATACGGCCGTCTACGGCGGAAAAGCGGTCGATAAGAGTTTTAGGAGCGCATTACTCGCCGTGTACAAAAACACTATCAGCTAATTTTAATCATATGCAGGGAACCATCATCGACAGACTCAAGAAGGAAATACAGTCCTACTCCGGGAAGAACGAACCCGTTGATGTCGGCATTGTCCGAACCGTGGGAGACGGCATCGTTGAAATCGAAGGCCTGAATCAGGCGGGACTTGCGGAGATGGTTCTTTTCGATGAGGCGAGCGCTTCTAGCGTCAAAGGCGCAATGAAACACGACGATCAGCTTTAC
>CAYZDT010000123.1:0-1538 GCA_964477415.1 uncultured Candidatus Saccharibacteria bacterium
CCGACGCCAAGCGGACGATAGGTCCCACGGTCGAAGACGGTTTCTATTTCGACTTTGAATTCTCCTCCCCCGTTTCCGAAAAGGACTTTCCAAAAATAGAAAAGGAGATGCGGAAATTGCTTCCGAGCTGGAAATCAATGGAACGGTCGGAACTCTCGCCCGAAGACGCAAAAAAGGAATACCCCGGAAACGAGTACAAACACGAATTGATTGATGAATTTTCGGGCGAAGGAAAGACGCTTACCTTCTACAAATCCGGCGACTACTGGGATTTGTGCAAAGGCGGACATGTAGAAAATCCCGCGAAGGAAATAGCATCCGACTCGTTCAAGCTCGACCGTGTCGCGGGCGCGTACTGGCGCGGAGACGAAAAGAATAAAATGCTTACCCGCATTTACGGCCTCGCCTTCAACACCAAAGAAGAACTGGACGCGTATATCGAAGCGCGGGAGGAAGCGAAAAAGCGCGACCACAAGAAGCTCGGCCGCGAACTGGATTTGTTCCATTTCTCCGAAACCGTCGGCAAGGGCCTCCCCTTGTGGACCGAGAAAGGCGCGACCGTGCGGCGCGAGCTGGAACGCTTCATAGTCGACGAAGAACTGAAACGCGGATACCTCCACGTCATGACGCCGGACATCGCAAAGCTGGATTTGTACAAAAAATCGGGCCACTACCCCCACTACAAAGACTCAATGTACGCGCCGATAAAAATCGACGAAGAGGAATTCATGTTGCGGCCCATGACCTGCCCGCACCACTTCGAACTCTACCTTCGGAAACCCCACAGCTACCGCGAGTTGCCGATGCGCATTGCGGAATTGGCGCAGCTCTACCGCTACGAACAGTCGGGCGAACTGTCTGGTTTGCAGCGCGTACGTACCTTCTGCCTCGCGGATGCGCACATTATCTGCGCATCGGAAGAGCAGGCGGTTTCGGAAGTGGGTCAGGCCTTGGATTTGATTGAATACGTCGCGGGAGTCTTTGGACTCGTCCACGGCGAAAACTACTGGTATCGCCTCTCGTTGGGCGACCGCACGAATGCGGAAAAATACTACAAAAACGACGCGGGCTGGGACAAGGCGGAAGATCTTCTGCGAAAGCATCTTGTCTCAAGAAAGAGCCATTTCGTGGAGGCGCCGGGCGAGGCCGCGTTCTACGGCCCGAAGGTGGACATACAGATGAAGAACGTAAACGGCAAAGAAGATACGGCATTCACCGTGCAGTACGACTTCTGCATGCCGGAGAGGTTCGACCTCAAGTACAACGCCGAGGACGGCAGCGAAAAGCGCGCGTTTGTGGTGCACCGCTCTTCTATCGGCGCAATCGAGCGCATCATGGCGTTTCTTATCGAGCGTTACGCGGGCGCATTTCCTCTCTGGATGTCGCCCGTGCAGGTGAAAGTCCTCCCCGTCTCTGAAAAGCACGCTGATTACGCGTACGGAGTTCTGAAAGAATTGAAAGCCGCGAACATACGCGCGGAAGTCGATGATGCGAACGAATCCCTAGGTAAAAAAATCCGTAACGCGAAAACGGAAAAA
>CAYZDT010000124.1:0-1506 GCA_964477415.1 uncultured Candidatus Saccharibacteria bacterium
TTGATTCTTTAAGCGCAAGCTCAATCGCTTCCGAAAGGCGTTCGCGCGCATCGGCTTTCGAATTCTGAAATTCCGAAACGAAAATCTCGTCCACAAGTACGTCGATATCGTGGACTTTCGTCTTTTCAAGGTTGATGCGCTCTCTCAACGAATGTTCTTTACCGTCGACCGATACTTTTTCATACCCCTTGCCGAGAAGATCATAGAGCATCTGGTAGTACTCTCCTTTTCTGCCGACAACGACGGGCGCGAAGATACGAAGCTTGAGATCGTTATACGCGACACCCATGGCGCGCTTCCCCGTTTCCTTCAAATCTACCTGTTCGACGGTGCGCAGGATTATTTTCTGTATTTCCTCCTTCGTGAGTTTCTGTATAGGAACGTCGTGGTTTAAGCAATACGGCTGGCCGACGCGGGCGTACAGAATACGAAGATAGTCGTAGATTTCCGTAATCGTGGCGACCGTGGAGCGGGGGTTATTGGAGCGGCTCTTCTGGTCGATGGAAATCGCGGGCGAAAGGCCCGTAATCTCTTCAACGTCGGGCTTCGACATCTGATTCAAAAACTGCCGGGCGTATGCGGAGAGGGATTCGACGTAGCGGCGCTGGCCTTCGGCAAAAATCGTATCGAATGCAAGCGAGGACTTGCCGGAGCCGGAGAGCCCCGTAAATACGACCATCTTGTTTCTCGGCATTTCTACCGTGATGTTTTTGAGGTTGTGCGTTTTTGCGCCTTTGACGACGATTTTATCGCTTCCAAGCTCGCTATGCTCATCCTTTTTCGCCATATATGAAATGCCCGCCTCCGCGGGATACCCCCATAGTACGGCGGGGCGGACGGCGGCACAAGTTTTTAAGGCTAAAATACAGGCAATACTAATTTAAAACTTGTTTCATGCTTAAAATGGGTCACTCGTTCTTCGGCTTAGTAGTCGGCATCTGCGCCCTGGCGGCGGCTCTTGCCCACGGCTGGAGAGCTTTTTACGGGTTTGAAATGACGTACGGCACCTGGCTCGTACCCATCTGGCTCTCGTGGCTTGTGTGCCTTGTGGCGTTCATCATCGCCCTCGTCGCGTTTACGCGCCTTAAATAACGCGAATCGAAAGCAGTGTAAAAACCCGCCGAAAGGCGGGTTTTTAGTATTCGATTCTTGTTATTTTTTTCTGTACTCTCTAAGCCAGTCGCGCGCAATTCCTAATGCGGTTGCACGCATATCGTCGGTAATCCCAAAAGCGCGCCCGGCTTCAGTGGAAAACCTGCTTTCTTGGATGCCGGTTAGACTTTCATTGAATGTGTATTCAATTCTCCCACCGGGGGTATCTACGTGAAAACGGTTGCCACCGTTATGCTCGAAAGGCCACTTAACTTCTGCTTTTCCCATATGCGCATAATGCGTCGAATTGAATATAAGTCAAGTATGAAAAACGGACCGATAAATTCCTAATCGTCTACATACACGCGCCCCGGTTTCCTCGGCTTTTTCGGCGGAGGCGGCAGTTTCTCCTCG
>CAYZDT010000125.1:0-1504 GCA_964477415.1 uncultured Candidatus Saccharibacteria bacterium
AAGGCTTCTTGAAATCCTGTCGAATGCGCCCGTCACGCTTTCGTCTTTGCTCTCGGCAGGAGTCGATATGGTTCTCGCAATCTCAATCACGAGGGACGTTCTTGATAACCGCTACTTCAAGTCGGTCTTGGCGGAAGCGGAAACTGCGGTCACGAAGGGCGCGCCTATGTCCGCGGTCTTCATAAAATATCCGAAACTGTATCCGACGTTGGTCGCGGAGATGGTCGCGGTCGGTGAGGAGACCGGACGATTGTCGGACCTGTTGCAGCAAACTGCGGAATTTTACGAAGAGTCGGTCGAACGCCAGACGAAAGATTTGTCGACAATTGTCGAGCCGTTTTTGATGATTGTGATCGGTGCCGCGGTCGGCTTCTTCGCACTCTCAATGATTTCGCCTATCTACTCCTTGTCCAATGCGATTTAAATCCGAGCGAGGAATGACGTTAATCGAGGCGGTGATTGGCACCGCGCTCATACTGATCGTCTTTCTTTCAATTTATACAGCGTTCAAGATTTCTCTTGATTTGGTGTTTTCAACGAAAGCCGCAACAGGAGCGACCGCGCTCATCAACGAACGCATGGAATATATCCGTGGATTGGAATATGACGCGGTCGGAACCTCCGGAGGTATTCCCTCGGGCTCGATTCCGCAGGTAGAGCAGAAAACGTTAAATGGCGTTCCGTATACGCTCTCGACGTTGATACAGTACGTCGACGATCCCGCGGACGGCACGGGAGGGTCCGACACGACAACGGTTACTGCCGACTATAAAAGCGTGCGCGTCGAAGCGTCATGGGCGGTCCGCGGTAAATCCCGTTCGTCGTTTGCATTGACCCGCATCGCGCCGCAGGGGATAGAGACTCTCGCCTCAGGCGGCACGCTTCGCGTGAATGTGTTCAATGTGTCAGCCGCGCCGGTTGCCGGCGCAACGGTGCGTATTGTGAACGCAGGAGTCTCACCTGCGGTCGACGTGTCGGTCGTGTCCGCATCCGACGGCTCGGTTATATTCCCCGGCACGCCGCCGGGCGCGGGCTATCAGATAACGGTTTCAAAATCCGGGTACGGAAGCGCGCAGACGTATGCGGCGACAACGCAAAATCCGAATCCGAGCCCCGGCCATGTCTCGGTCGTGAATAAAACGACCACGACTGTTTCAATGCAGATCGACCCTGTCGGCGCGCTAACCGTTTCAACATGGAGCCCGAAAGGGCCGGCAACATTCTCTGATACGTTCCCGAACGCGGGTTCGTTGTCGGCAACGACGAATACCGAAGTCGCGGGCGGCTCTTTGATTCTTTCGGGAGGCGCCGGCGCATATGCGCCGGCAGGTTCCGCGCGCTCGAACGCCGTTACTCCGTCGTATCTTTCAAATTGGAATCAGCTTTCGTGGAACGCGTCGACCTCAGCACAAGCTGCGCTCGCGGTGCATCTCTATTATTGGAATGGAACCGCGTTCGTACTCGTGCCCGACGCCGATCTTCCCTTGAACTCGACGGGGCTCTC